>JBKQOR010000230.1:0-16244 GCA_052145435.1 Rhodomicrobium sp.
TAAACCGCGTCCGTTCGTCCATCGTATAGCTCTCTCGCCAAGGCATCGGCTGGTCCTCCCAGCCTTTAGAGAACCGTCACCCATCCAACCGGTCCACTCTGTTACCTCTCTATCCGGTCTGGACACATCTGTCCTTCTCCCGCAAGAGGAGAAGGGACGTTGCTGCAAGCTCAAGCTACTCCCTCTCCCCTTGCGGGAGCGGGTTGGGGTGAGGGGGCCGCTTCCGCGCAAATAGCACCAAATTAGATTAACCTGAAGCCGGCGTTATGCTAAGAACTAGCTAAACTTTGCGTATGACGGCGTTGCGGCCGTGTGCTTATCGGGTTTGGGGTTGGCGATGCGGGCACGGGCTTTGTTTGCGGTTTGGTTTCGGGGGGGCTTGCCGGAGGCGTGGCGGGGAGAAGGACAGGATGAGGGGGGACTTTGGGAGCAATCGGCCGGATTTGGTATCTCAAGAGCGTCAGCCTCAGAGAAGATCGCAACCCGGATCGATACTTCGGCGCTAGTGTTTAGTGAAAGTTGGCTATTTGGCGGGGAGAGAAACCGGTGAAGCTTTTCGAATGCCAAAATTGCGGTCAGCTCATTTATTTCGAAAACACGCAGTGCGAGCGATGCGGATACGCACTCGGCTATCTGCCGGGCGCGGCATTGATGAGTGCCTTGCAGCCCAAGATCGACGGCACATACGCGCTCCTCGCCGATCCTTCGAGCAAGGTGGTCTATTGCGCCAATCGCGTGCATGGCGTCTGCAATTGGCTGATCGAACCCGGTTCGGACCCGCTTTGCCGTGCATGCCAGCTCAACCGGATGATCCCCGATCTCACTCAGCCTCAAAATCTAAAGCACTGGCAGCGCATTGAGATCGCGAAGCACCGGCTCATCTATAGCTTGATGCGCTTGAGGCTGCCTATCGAAAGCAAGGCGCAGGCGCCTCGAGCGGGCCTCGCCTTCGTCTTTTTGGCGCCGCCGCCGGGAGAGGCTGGGCAGGGCAAAATCCTCACGGGACACGATAATGGAGAGATTACTCTGAATGCCGTGGAAGCGGACGACGCCATACGCGCGGAGATACGCCAAAAGATGCACGAGCCTTACCGGACGCTGCTCGGCCATTTCCGTCATGAGATCGCGCATTACTATTGGGACCGGCTTGTGGCCGGGAGCAAGAATTACGCGCTCTTTCGCGAAACTTTCGGCAACGAGACCGGAGACTACAGCGCCGCTCTCAAGGCGCATTACACCAACGGCGCGCCTGGCGACTGGCGGACGCATCACATCAGCGCCTATGCGAGCGCTCATCCTCATGAGGACTGGGCCGAGACCTTCGCCCATTACCTTCACATGATCGACACGCTTGAGACGGCCTATGCATTCGGGCTCAGTTTCAGGCCGCGCGCAGGGCAGGACGGCAACCTCGCGGCGAGCATCACGTTCGATCCATACAATCAAGTGGATTTCGATACGATCCTGGAAGCGTGGCTGCCTACGACCTTTGCGGTGAACAGCATCAACCGGAGCATGGGCATCGACGATCTGTACCCCTTCGTCATCTCACCGGAGGTGGCCGGAAAGCTGAAGGTTGTGCATCGTGTTGTGCGCGGTTGAGCCGCTTCGCGAAAGATAGAAGTCATACGGTGGTCCAGCTGAATACTTCCGCATCGTCCCGCTTTCCCCCCGGACTCGATCCAATACGCGCTACAATAAGCCGCACCGTCGCGAGGCGCCCCAGGGAAATGAACGCGACGTTTCAACTGTTGCTCCTGGATCGCCACGGGGCGTTGCCCCGCAATAACGATGCGGCGTGCCCAGCCGCGATGCATGCGATCAAAGACTTGATCGGCACAGGTATTTTGATGGTATTGTGCAATTTTCCGGCATAAGGCGCGGACAGGGCCGATGAAGCTGCTACTTGTCGAAGACGACCCCATGGTGGGAGGGTTGCTTAAGACCGCTCTTAGCGAGGCGGGTTACGGCGTTGAGCTGTGCGAGAACGCCGAATGCGGCGAACTCGCCATGCGTCTGCAGGCCTTCGATGCGGTGGTGCTCGACCTTGGCTTGCCGGACAAATCCGGCCTCGATGTTCTGAAGACTTTGCGGCGCGGGCAGTCGGAGGTTCCTGTATTGATCCTATCGGCAAGGTTCGCTCCGCCCGACCGCGTTCTAGGCCTCGATCTCGGTGCAGACGACTACATGGTGAAACCCTTCGACCTGGATGAGCTGCTCGCGAGGCTCAGATCGATCATCCGGCGCAGGCAAGGGCGGGCGGGGAACGCGGTGCGTGCGGGCGGGCTCGAATTCGACCCCGTCAAGATGCGCGTGACGGTCGACGGGACCGAGGTTGTGCTGCAGCCAAAGGAGTTCAAGCTTCTCACGCTGCTTCTGAACCAGAAAGGCAAACCTGCCAGCAAGACGCAAATCGAGGAGGAAATTTACGAGGAGGGCGAGGATTTCGAAAGCAACACGGTCGAGGCACTTATTTACAGCCTGCGGCGAAAGCTTGGCCGCGACCTCATTACCACGCGGCGCGGCGTTGGCTACGTGATCGCAGAATGAAGCGCTGGAAATTCCTGCCAAACCGCTCCCTCACCTACAAGCTGCTCGCCGGCACTTTGTCGGTTCTGTCGCTATACGTCACAATTATCGGAGTGCTTGCTTACCTGAGCACTCGGGACAGTATTGAGGAGTCGTTCGATCAATCTCTTGTCATAAATGCCAACGCCCTTCTCTTCATTATGCAGGAGGAGGCGCGGATCGGCGGGCTCGATAAACCTATCGTATTAGATATATCTGGCGATAATTTAACGGGCGAAGAGAAAAACATTTACGCCTCCATGTCGGAATACCGGATGCTGCGCGTCTGGTACAAGTCCAAAGTTGTGATGAATTCCAATGACAACACGCCAGCGTCCGTGCTGCCTTTCAAGGACGGCTTCTCGGACCAAATAATTGCCGGCCAAAACTGGCGCATCTATTCGCTACACGTTCCGGCAAAGCGCCTCATCATCGAGCTCGGCGAGCAGGAGGCGGCGAGGCAATATCTCGTTTTGAGCATCGCAAAGGACATCGTGGTTCCCTTTCTCATCGCCCTGCCCCTTGTTGGCCTCTTGTTTTGGCGCGCGATTCGCTCGGCCATGTCCGACCTCCTGAGAGTGACACGCCAAGTCAACACACGGACACCCGAGCGAATGATGCCGCTTGAAACGGCGAAATTGCCCCCGGACCTTTTGCCGCTCGTTGAGGCCATCAACGCCCTGCTGAGCAGGCTCGCTCAATCGCTATCGCGCGAGCGGCAAATTACAGAGCTTGCCGCTCACGAGCTGCGCACACCGCTCACTGCTATTAAGCTCCAAGCGCAAATGGGGCTGAAGGCCTCGACCGACGAAGGCCGGGTCAGGGCACTGAACGGCCTCTTGGAGGGCGTGGAGCGTTCGTCCTACCTTGTGGAGCAGATTCTAACGCTGACGCGCGTGGAGCAGACCCAGTTCGAACTCTACGAGTTGGACGCGTGCGCCCTTGCCAAGCGCGTGCAGCGGGAGCTCATGCCGTTGAGCGAGCGGCGGGGTCAGCGCATCACTCTCGACCTGCAAGAACCGCTCACCATTCGCGCCAACGAAGATCTTCTTTGCCTGACACTGCGAAACCTGATCGGCAATGCGGTGAAATATGCGCCCTGCAACAGCGATATCCTGGTCAGGAGCGAACGCAACGCTGATTGTATCGACATCGAGGTTATCGACACCGGACCAGGTATCCCGGAGGAGGTCCGCGAAAAAATATTCGAGCGTTTCTTCCGCTATCACACTGGGAAGGTTCTCGGCAGCGGCCTTGGCCTGACAATCGCCCGCGAATGCGCCGGGCACATGCAGGCTTCGCTATCTCTCCGCACGCCCGAAAGCGGCAGCGGACTACGCGTGCGGCTCAGCTTCCCGGCGACGTGACCAAAAAAGCATAGCTGCCATGACTTGTTACAAACCCTAACCTGCGCTCAGGTTGCGCTCATCTTTCCGTGTTATGCCTCCGGCCCGGCAAGTGGGGGGTTGATTATGTCGTTTAAAATATTGTGCGATTTCGACGGGACCATTTCGACGGCGGACACGACGGACGCGATCTTCGACCGCTTTGCGCCAGCGTGGCGTGGCATCGAAGCCTTATGGGAGGCTGGCGAGATCGGTTCCGCAGACTGCATGCGGCGTCAAATCGAACTTATGGACGCAAGCTTGCCCGAGCTTGACGAAGCGCTGGACGAGTTGGAGATCGACCCGGCCTTCCCTGCCTTTACACAGTTTTGCAGTGCCGCTGGGATCGAGCTTATCGTCGTGAGCGATGGCGTCGATTATTTCATCCGCCGCATGCTGCTGCGGGCGGGTCTCGGACGGCTGCCCGTTCGAGCCAACCGGCTGATCCAACGCAGTCCGCGCCGTTACAGCCTCGGCCATCCTCATCAAGTTCAAGGCTGTGCATCAGGCGCCGGCACATGCAAATGCACCCGCGCCGCAGCGGAATGCGCAGGTCATCGAACGATTCTCATCGGCGATGGCCGGTCGGATTTCTGCGTTTCGCACCAAGCCGATATCGTTTTCGCGAAGAAGAGTTTGCTCGGCTACACGCGGGAGAACGGCATAGAGGCGTTCGAATACTCAAATTTCGACTGCGTGCGCCAGATATTAGAAAGTCTTCTGCCGCTTCGCCGCCAGCACTCCGTCTTCGCTAACGCCGGTCTTGAAGCGGCGTAACTAAGCTTGCGCCCGCGCTCACGATTACAAAGGAAGAGATCGATCTCGCCGTGCGTTTGCTCGATCAGTGCTTCCGCCGCGCTGCGGGTAAAAAGCAAGCTATTGGATCTATTGGAGTTATAAATGCAGTTTAGTCCCAACGAAAAGTCCTCGACCGGGCCTCAGCCGGACACAGATGAGCACAGCTTCTATTTCGAGGGTTCCCGCGAAAAGGGCGTGCTGCTCATCCACGGTCTGACGGGTGCGCCTGTTGAGATGCGCTTTGTGGGCAAAACCCTGAACCGGATGGGTTTCACAGTCTACGCACCAACGCTTGCGGGCCATTGCCAGGACATCGCGGCGCTTGAGGCAACCAAGTACGAGGATTGGGTCGATAGCCTTCGCGGTCCGCTCGACCGGCTCAAGCGCGAAGTGCGCCAGGTTTACACCGCCGGTATTTGCGTGGGCGGCGCGCTAGGGCTGATGCTCGCCCATCAAGAGCGCTCGAAGGTCGAGAAATCCGTGATCTACTCACCGACGATGCACTACGACGGCTGGAATCAAGGACTTCTGGCGCGGATCGGTGCGCACTTCATCAATCCCTTGAAGTGGGTCGGCCCATTGCAGCATCTGACCTTCGAGGAACGCTCGCCATTTGGCATCAAGGACGAGCGCATGCGCCGCTTCATCATCGAGGGAGCGAGCATGAAGGGCATTTTGCATTCGATGCCCGTCATCGCTCTTTATGAGAATTTCCGCCTAAACCGCGCGCTGAAAGCCGCGCTACCGCGCATCGCGCTGCCCACGCTTCTGCTTCACGCGAGCGAAGACGATGTCAGCCACCCGCGCAACGCCGAGAAAATCAAACGCCTGCATGGCGGAGAGTGCGAGTTGCATTACTTGCATGACAGCTACCACATGATCCATGTGGATCGCGAGCGTGAGCTTGTGGCGCAGATGACGGCAGACTTTCTCGGTATCCCTGCCAGCCGCGAAGCGCCGGCGCTGCAATACTGCGAGGCAGCCTGCGCGTGAAGCAGCGCCCGGCGCCGGCCGGACTCTTGGATGAAACTGTATCGCCGCGCTGGAAAGCACTTGCAGCCCGGCCTCCGGTGTCTTAGCTCAATTGCCGGTTCGCCCGCCTGAGCGGGCGCGTGACGGGGGCGCGGCGTCCCGGACGCATTTTATTGCAGGGAATTGGGATGATGCTAGATCGGTGGCTGCGCATCGGCGCTTTTCTTCTTGCCGGTGCACTTCTGCAGCTGCCCCTTGTGCACGAAGCTGTAGCTGAGCCGTATTCGGCGGAAGAAATGCTTTCAGAGTGCCAGGCGCTTCTGTCTTCCGCGAAAACCACCCCAGATCCCGACGCAATCGAACTCGATAACACATTCTCAACCGGAAACTGCTGGGGCGCGTTCTTAAGCATTCAACAGCTGGTAACAATAAAAACGGCAGGCGCGAAACACCCGATATTCCGGGTCTGCGTGCCAGGGGACACGACACTCATCCAAATCATTCAGCTTTTCGATGTTTACGCTCGCAATCATCCAGAACGGCAAAGCGAGCCCTTCACGATCGTGGCGGTTGCGGCCCTGCACGAAGCCTACCGCTGCCGGTGACCGGTTGAGACGGGCGCTCCCGGTGCCGGACGCTGCGCGCTAGACGTTGCAAGTTGACATTTCTGCCCATTTACCCGATAAACCGGGTTCAGGCCTGACACGTGTTATTCGCGCGACCCTAGGCTTTTTCTCCGGATATGTGAGAGCGAAGTCCGCTCAAAGCGGCGCCGATGGGTGCGGTTTAAGAAACTATAGAGGACTCCATGTACGCGGTCATTCGCACGGGCGGCAAGCAATATAAGGTTGTTCCGCAGGACGTGCTTCAAATTGAGAAGATCGAGGGAGCAGCGGGCGACGCAGTCCAGTTCCCAGACGTGTTGATGGTTGCCGGAGAGGGAGAGCCGCACGTCGGCGCGCCGCTCGTCGCCGGCGCCGTGGTTTCGGCCGAAGTGGTGGAGCAAGGCCGCGGACCGAAAGTCATCATTTTCAAGAAGCGGCGCCGCCAAAATTACCGGCGCAAAAGAGGTCACCGCCAAGATTTGACCACGGTTCGCATCCTGGAAATCCTGACGGACGGGCACGTCTCTGCTAAGCCGCACACGGAAGCCAAGGCTCCAGCCGTTGCGCAGGAAGAAAGCGCAGCCGAAGCGAAACCGGCGAAGGCCCGCGCGAAAGAGGCCGAGGCGGACGCCGCTCCGGAAACGCAAGCGGCGGTGGAAGCCGAGGTCAAGAAGGCAAAAAGCGCAAAGCCCGCGGCCGCAGACAGCGGCGAGGCGGAGGAGGCAACTCCGAAGAAGCCGCGCGCGAAGAAGGCTGACTAACACCGGTATATTCACGAAATTGAAGGCGGAAGATCATGGCACACAAAAAGGCAGGCGGTTCGTCCCGTAACGGCCGCGACACCGCAGGCCGGCGCCTCGGTGTAAAGAAATACGGCGGAGAGCAAGTCATCCCCGGCAATATCATCCTGCGCCAGCGCGGCACCCAATGGCATCCAGGCCGTGGCGTCGGCATGGGGAAGGACCACACAATCTTCGCCATTCGCGAAGGGTTTGTGCAGTTTAAGGCCAAAACCGGCGGCAGGACGTCCGTGTCGGTCGTCGGCGGCGAAACCTCGAATTAAGCACGAACAAAAAGCACTGTCCAAATCCGGTTCGTCATCGCGAGGCGCTTTAGCGCCGTGGCGATCCAGAGCAATCTGCTCTTAGCTTTGGCATTTTTGGCTCCTGGATTGCTTCGCTTCGCTCGCAATGACGCGAACGGATTCCGTATTATTCAGGGGCGCTCTGTGATGCACAGGGCGCCGCTTTGCGTTGGAACAGCAGCATTGCCACGTTTTCTTTTCGGCGAAGCCTGATAGTGTGTGCGCACTAGCGTCTGTCCTATATAAGCGGAAACAGCTTCAAGACCCCCTTCACCCCAGCCCTCTCCCCAAGGGGAGAGGGAGTTGGCTGCGGCCCTTTCCGTGAGGGAAGTGCAAGCGTCCTCTCTCCCCTCGGGGAGAGAGACAGAGTGAGGGGGGACTTCCCGGCGTTCCGGCATACGAGGACAGACTCTAAAGCGAACGGCTTTGCACAATGACCTCACGGCTTCCCCTTATCCGGCATACAGTTCAGCTGCGGCAGATGGTGCAGCAATGGCGCCGCCGCGGCCATCGCGTGGCGCTCGTCCCAACCATGGGCGGGCTGCATGACGGGCATTTGTCCCTTGTCCGCCTTGCAAAGTTGCAGGCGAGCCGGGTGGTCGTGTCCGTGTTCGTGAACCCGACGCAGTTTGCGCCCCACGAGGATTACGATCTTTATCCCCGCAACGAGGAGCGCGATTGGCATAAGCTTCTGACCGTTCAGGCGGACGCTATGTACGCGCCTGACGTACACGATATCTATCCGCACGATTTCGCGACGCGTGTCGAGGTTGCAGGGGTTGCGCAAACGCTTGAGGGCATATCGCGCCCGCGCTTCTTTTCCGGTGTGACGACGGTCGTCGCCAAGCTGTTCCTGCAATGCCTTCCCGACATCGCGATATTCGGTGAGAAAGACTATCAGCAGCTGCTCGTCATAAAGCGGCTCGTCCAGGATTTGGATTTTCCGATCACCATCGTTCCGGCGCCTATCATGCGCGATGCGGACGGTCTCGCCATGTCGTCGCGCAATGTTTACCTCGATGCGGAGGAGCGGGCCATAGCGCCCCAGCTCCACGCCGTTTTGTCGGACATGGCCACAGACTTGGCCTCGGGCCGCAGTGTCGAGGAAACCGTCCGCCCGGGCTGGGCGCGCCTCGAAAAGGCAGGTTTCCGGGTCGGATATTTGGAAGTCCGCGACAGCGAAACTTTAATGCCTGTCGAGGCTTCGGTCGAGACGCCAGCGCGGCTCCTCGCCGCCGTTTTTCTCGGCCGGGTTAGACTCATCGATAACGAGGCCATCGTGCCTGTTGCTGAAAATTAGAGCGGGGGGCGTTCACTGGGAATCGCCGTCATCGCGAGCGACGCGAAGCAATCCAGAACTAACGCAGCGAAGATCCCTGGATCGCCACGGCGGCTAAGCCGCCTCGCGATGACGCCGGCGTCCGATTAAACGCAGGAAAGCTGGCGGGGGGAGGGGTCCCGCCAGCCGGCACTCTCGTCAGAAGAACTTGTAGTTCAACCCGACGCGAATGATATCGAGGCTGCCGACATCGTGCTTCCAGTACTGGGTGCTCTGGGTTTGCGAAACCGTTCCCGTTTTTCCGCTCCACTCGGGGAAGCCGCCGGCATAAAGAAACTCGGCCTTGGCTGACAGCCTGTCGGTGATCATCTGCTCCACACCGGCGCCGACGGCATAGCCAACATGCCATCCTTGATCGAAGTTGGTTTCATCGGCATCGTTGCCGACGATGACCTCATTCGTGTGCAGAAACGCGATACCGCCGGTACCGTAAACCAGTGTCCGTCCGAAAGCATAGCCTACGCGGCCGCGGATTGTGCCAAAGCCGTCCCAGCCGCCGGACCAATCGTGACCGTCATAAATGTACATGTGCTGGTTGCCTTGCATATCGGCCCAACTCATGTCGGCCTCAACGCCAAGCACCCAGTTCGGCGTATATTGCCAATTGAAGCCGGCGGTGCCGCCGAGAAGGACACCATCGGGATTGTTGCTGGCCCAGCCGTGTGTGGCGGCATTGCTCGAAACGTAGTTGCTGGAATCTCCCGTCCCGTACCCCACTATCCAACCGCCATAGAAGCCGCCCCAGTTCCACTGCGTTACAGCGAACGGCGTGTCCAAGAGGCTGCCGGTCCCCGTACCGAAATCGGCAGCATTCGCAGCCGTTGCCGCACACAAACTGATAGTCAGTCCTGTAAGAATGGCCCTCAAGCCCATAGTTCTCTCCTGAAGAGAAGGCAAGCCGCTAGTATTGCGCCGCAAGCACTTCGGTGTTTGCCGGACAATGTAGAGAGAAAATCAATGAGGACTAAGCTCGCTGATTTGATTGGCAATACATTGACGCAATCAGGACAATATCGCCCCATTATAGACCGCAAAAAGTCGCAACGTCTGGTTTAGCGCACTGTATTTCCTGTAAAGATTCTATGGAATAAAACGCGTGTACCGCATTATGTCATAATCGGTGCGGCTTATAGAAATCGGACTCAGCTTAAGCGTTACATATGCTGCTGCCGCAGCGATTCGTCTAAAGTATTTCTGTGGTCTTCCGAATCGCGGCGAGAGCACTTTCATTCAAAGCCGAGTCGCCGGTTGTCATACCCGCGCCTGCGGGTATCCATCTAAACGCCTGTCCTGCCTATGCAAATATGGATTCCCGCCTGCGAGCGTGTGAAAAAATTGCTGGACTTTCCGAAGGCGCCGGAATTCTGGGCCGCAACGTCGTACCCGCGAAGGCGGGTACCCATACAAGTTCTTGTTTTCAACGGGAGAAATGGATTCCCGCCTTCGCGGGAATGACGGTCTGCGGATCAAGTTCGATGGAAAGCGCTCTAGCCGTTTCAGGCCAGGTCTTGCTAAGATTGCTCTAGGACAGTTTATAGAAGCGCGAGGCGCAGTCGAACTCAGCCCTCCGGGCCTTCCGGCGTTGTGCCGCCTCGAAGTCTTCGCCCCATTTCGCCGCCTGCCAATCTTCATCCGTCTCCGCTGCGGCCCAAGCGGCATCGGCATCGAGCGCGCCGCCAGTATGGGCCAGCGCGATGAGGGCGGACCCTGTCAGCGTGGTCATGACGTGGAACGCCGCGAGCCGGAAGGCGCCGAGCGAAGCGATCGCGCTGCGCACCGCCTCAAGCGACGAAGCGGGCTGCGACACGTGTGCGATCCCGCTACTGGTAATAAATGGCGCCTGGTATTTCGCGCTCACCCAGCTCAGAATTGGGTCCCACGCCCGCGCCTGCGCGGCAACTAGCTCCGTTGGGAAGGAAGCGCGGTAGCAGAGTAAGTCGGTCGCCGCGTAGTTCATGATATCGTTTGCGGCCTCGGTTCTTCTGTCCGCAACGCCGTCGATGGCTGTGTTCGCCAGCTTTGTGAGCGGCAGGTTTGCCGGCACGATGGTTTCCCCTTGGGCGTTCCATTCCTCAGCGGTAGCCCCGGCGAGCGCGCGCGTTGGCAAGGTAAGCGGCTTGCCAGCGGGCGTTTTGACCGGACGGCCATCCAGCTGCACGGCAAAGCCGCCGCTGTCGCGCTCCGCAACCGTTGCTGACCGGTAAAAGCGCTTGCGGCTGACTGTTTGAGGAGGGTTCATCGTCCACCGTATAATCGCTTATACCAGCCGCTGAAGGTGCTGACGGGTCTCACTGTCGTCCCCGCGAAGGCGGGGACCCAGTAAGCGCTGCGCTGTGCCGTTGATTTCGCCATTCTTTACCGTACCGATTACTGGATTCCCGCCTTCGCGGGAATGACACTACATTAGTCACCGGCAATGACCCTTGGTATTAGATTAGATCATCTGAAGGCGTGCCGCGCGCCAAATGCGCCAAAACCGGCGCGCGGGATTGAGCGTAACGGCGCTTTGTAAAGGGTTGAAGGATGGCTCAGCCATGGCCTTAAGATAGGGCTTAACGAGTGTAAGCGGAAGGAAAGCGGCCGAGGCCGGGGGATCGAGCTCCGGCGCTATGCTGCGGAATTGTTGCAGCGCGCGATATGCCGCCCCTCTGAGATCGGCGAGAGCCGCGCCGAAAGCGGCATTTGTGTTTCCCCTGTACAGCGCCGCTAAATTGACGCCCCTGCTTTCCAAATAGGAGTGGGGCAGCATGAGCTTGCGCCGCGACGCCTGCAGGGGCACGGTGCGGAGTATTTGCGTCAGTCCATAGGCGAGGCCGGCATGACTGGCAGCCTTTTTCGCGGCTTCGCTATTGTTCCCGAGAATGGAAGCGCCAAGCTCGAAAATGGTGCCTTCCGCCGCCTCCAGCGACGCTTTTAAAGCTTGAATATCTGCGGGCGGATCGCCGCATATTTCAGGTATGCGCGCGCCGGCCATATCGATGAGGCGCTGTTTCGATAAAGAGTGCTCCAAAATGGCGGTGCCGAGCGCATCCGCAACCGGGTTTCCGGTTTTCGTGCCCGGAGCCGCGAGATCGATGGCGTCGCGCCACCACTGCAGACGGATTTGGGCTACCATGGGCTCGTGAACCGTCGCCGCGATGTGTGCGGCCTCGGCATTGAACGCATAAAGAGCAAGCAGACCTGCCCGTTTCGAAGCCGGAGCGAAAAGCACGCTCCAATAACGATCCGGGTCGCGTTGCCTGACAAGATTGGACGCAGCTGCGTTCTCAAGCTGCCGTTGCTTTTTCTCTGCCGCTAGCACCGCGCACTCCAACGCCTCCTGGCGATCAGCAACGTCTTAAGAGCCAGCCATATCCGTTGCAAGAGAGCCGTGATCATGCTGGTAGAACCCCCGGCGGCGGAAGCTGGTTTCCAGCGCCAGGGATGGGGGCTGCAAAGCCACGGCTTTCCCGTTCGTTTCTCTTTTGCGCTACTGCCCGGCGTTCGATGTCACCCCGGAAAACGCATCGCGCTTATCCGGGGTCTTGCCCAAAACTCCGCCTTTATTTGACGCAAGATCGCGGATAAGGCCCGTTCCGGGCCTTTCCGCCATGACGATGTTGAAATGTCTGCGGAATTAAGCCGCCGCAAAGCGGCACATGACTTTTCTAGCCGCGCTTCTTGGACCGTCCGCCGCGGGCTTTGGCATGGCCTTTTCCCCGGGGCGGGGTTCTCGGCGGAGCGCTCGATTTGCGGGCGGAGACAGAAGCCAAAGCGGCCTTGGATACTGCCGCCTGCGTGCCCGGATTTGCGGCATTCACATCAGCGCCGTCCTCGTCAAAATCCTCTATGGCTACAGCCTCGGCTTGGCCGGCCGCCCGCGCCGGGAGCGGAGCCTGCTTCGCCCCGGCTGCCCCAGACTTTGCCTTTTCCAAGCCGCTCCAATCGCGCTTAACGCCAATTAGGATCAGGAACGGCGCTGCGATGAAGACCGATGAGTACGTGCCGACCAGAACCCCGAATAGCATCGCAAAGGTGAACCCGCGGATCACCTCGCCGCCGAAGAAATAGAGGGCAAGGAGCGCCATGAACACCGTGCCAACCGTCATGATCGTGCGCGACATAGTCTCGTTGACCGACAGGTCGAGCAGATCGCCTAGCGGCATGCGTTTGTAGCGCCTCAAATTTTCGCGGATCCGGTCGTAGATGACCACGGTATCGTTGATCGAATAGCCAAGGATGGTCAAAAGCGCCGCGACGGTGGTCAAGTCGAAATCGAGCCGGAACAGCGCGAAAACGCCGATGGTGAAAAACACATCGTGAATCATCGACACGATCGCGCCGAGCGCGAACTGCCACTCGAAGCGGAACCACACATAGATAAAAATCACAAGGTTTGTAAAAACAAGAGCCCAGATCGCGGAGTTGATCAGCTCCTTCGAGACGGTGCTGCCGACTTGCTCGCGCCTAAGTTCCTTGCTGCCCGAAGGTATCGCTGCGAGCACCTTATCCGCAGCCGTCTTTTGAGCGTCAGGGCCGCCGGGCTGCTCGGGAAAGCGGATCAGAACCTCATTGGACTGCCCAAAGGTTTGCAGCTGGATCTCGCCAAGCCCCAAGCGCGATAGCGTGCTCCTGAGCTGTCCAACGTCAGCCGGGCCGGGAGTCTGGATTTGCATCAACGTCCCGCCCTTGAAGTCGATGCCGAAGTTCAATCCTATGGTTGAGAGCAGAACAGTAGTCCCAAGGATTGCGAAAATCGATAGCCCAAGGCAGAGCTTGAAATACTTCACATAGCGAAGGTTCATCTTCTGCGAAAGGCGGAAAAGCGGCTTTAGCATCATGGTGTGGCTCATCCGGCGCTATATTTCTAGGACGGCAGGGCGCGTCTTGCGCAACCATGTCGAGACCATCAGGCGCGTGACCGTGATGGAGGTGAAAAGCGAACTCACAATGCCGAAAGACAACGTGACCGCGAAACCGCGAACCGAACCCGATCCAAAGGCGTAAAGGATCAGCGCGGCCAAAAGCGCGGTCAGATGCGAGTCGATAATAGTCCCGTAAGCGCGGTCGAAGCCCGCCTCAATGGATGTGATTATCCCCCGGCCCGTTTTCATTTCTTCGCGTATTCGCTCGTAAATCAGAACGTTGGCGTCAACGGCCACGCCCATGGTGAGCACGATACCGGCGATGCCCGGCAAAGTCAGCGTTGCGTGGAACAGCGAAAGGCACGCCATGATGATGGCAATATTGACCACAAGGGCTACGATTGAAAACAAGCCGAACAGCCCGTAGGACGCGATCATCAGGGCGGAAACCGCGGCGAAGCCCACCATGGCTGCGGTCTTGCCGGACTCGATCGAGTCAGCGCCGAGGCTTGGGCCGACCGACCGTTCCTCGATGATCGAAAGCGAGGCAGGAAGCGCACCGGAGCGGAGCAGCAGCGCAAGCCTGTTGACTTCGTCGAGGTTGAAATTGCCCGTTATCTGGCCCCGGCCGCCGGGAATTTCCGAGCGGATCACGGGTGCTGAGATCACCTTGTTGTCGAGAACGATTGCGAAAGGCTTGCCGATGTTTTCCCTCGTGACGCGCGCGAATGCTGCCGCGCCCCTGCTATTGAACTCGAAGTCGACGGCGCGTTCGCCAATGCCGCCGGCCCTGTTGTCGTAACCCGCATAGGCATTCACGAGATCGTCGCCGCTGACAATTACCTCCTTATGGACGAGCACATAGGCGCCGGGGTGCTCGGCGTCGGGTAAAAGCGCGTCATCGGGGGGAACGCCTTGGGCTTCGGCCTCCGAAGGCGACATTGTCTGATCGACGAGTTGGAACGTCAGCTTCGCCGTCGTTCCGACGCGCGCCTTCACTTCGGCGGGGGCGAGCCCGGGAACTTGAATCAAAATGCGGTCTTCGCCCTCTTTCTGAATCGTGGCCTCGGTCGTTCCCTCAGGATCGATACGCCGCCGCACAACCTCTATCGATCTGGAGATGGCATTCTCCACCCTGGCCTGCAAACCGGGGGGAGTCGGCTCGATGGTGATGACGCCGTTCTCGCTGCCTGCAATCGCCAAGTCGAGCCCTCCAGCGCCTCCACGTCCAGTGAATAGCGACGCTGAGACCGGTTGCGCGAACCTTTTCAACCGTTCGAGGGCTACATCCATCTTGCTGGGGTCTCTCAAAGTCACGCGGACTTGGTTCCCAGCGATGACAACGCCTGTATGTGCGATCCTCTCCTCGCTCAGAGCACGGCGCGCATCGGTCTGCAGCGACTGCAGCCAGCCTTTTCTGAGCTGCGCCGTGTCGATCTGATAAAGGAGCGAGGTGCCGCCTCTCAAATCGAGGCCAAGCGGCATGCGAGGCAGCTGCGCCCAAGCCGGTAAACTTTCATAAGCCGGGAGCGGGATCAGGTTCGGCACTGTGAACACCACGGACGCCACCGAAAGAAAAAGCGTCGCTAGCGCGCCCCAGCGCGAGAAGTGCAATGTAAATCCGAACATCGGGATTCGATCCTTTATGCCCAGCCATGCTGCGCCGGGCGAACTGCATTAGGCGTTTGGCTGCGATCCGTCGCCGTCTTCGCTCGACAGCGGCTCGGCCTTTTGTTTATCTTTTACGGGCTCGCCCTTGGCGCGTACAGACGTGATCGTGCCCTTCACCACGCGAACCTGGACGTTGTCGGCAATCTCCACGCGAAGTTCCGCTTCGGACACGCGCAACACCCTGCCGATGAGGCCGCCCGACGTCACGACCGTGTCGCCACGCTTCACCGCTTCGAGCATCGCCTTGTGCTCCTTCACCTTCTGCTGCTGCGGCCGGAAAACGAGCAGATAGAAAATTCCGAACACGAGGACCAGCGGAAAAAGAAGGCCTACTATGTCGGTGCCCCCGGCGCCTTGGGTTTGAGCGAATGCAGGAGAAATCATCGAGAGACCCCGTCTTGTGCGGAAAAGGTTTGCGGCGCTGCAAGCGCGGCTGCGAGCGTGTTAGTCTTATAGCGGCTTGCTTGAAGTTCGCAACTTTTCGCGACTGCAGTTGCGCCGATGGTAAAATAGGCCATTATGCGGCCATCTTCCAGGCTCCGCCGCCACCCCAGCGCGAATTCGTCTCAAGCCCGCTCCGGGACCGCTTCCAATGACACACACCCTGCCAACGCTCGATGCCACTCTCTTCCGCATTGCCGAAGCGCTGGAGCGCTTGTCGCCTCCTCCGCCGCCCGCGCCCGATTTTGCAGCGGCGGATGCCTTTGTCTGGCTGGCCGAGGAGGACCGCTTTCTGAGCGTTCTGCATGTGAACCGGATGCCCATCGCGCTTTTGAAGTCGGTGGACCGGATGCGCGACACGCTGCTTGCGAACACGGAGAGCTTTGCGCACGGGCTGCCCGCCAACAACGCATTGCTCTGGGGCTCGCGCGGGATGGGTAAAAGCTCGCTCGTCAAGGCGGTGCATGCCGAGGTGGCGGAACGCCAGCGCGCGGCCTTGGGGCTTCCGCTCAAGCTGGTTGAAATCCATCGCGAGGA
>JBKQOR010000231.1:0-16934 GCA_052145435.1 Rhodomicrobium sp.
TTAAGCCGTAGGACTTTGCAAACTGGGCGAGCCAGACAGCGTTTGAGATACCATGGCGCTGGACGACCGCCGCGAAAATCAGAACGGTCGCGACGGCGATCAAAGTGCCGATGAGAATTTCCTCGAGGCGGTTCAACACTCGCATGAACAGGCGCGCGGGCATCGGTTTTTCCCCCATAGGCTTGGCGATTTGCCCCAGCCGGGTTTGAGGCATTTCAGGTCGCAAGAGGCTGCGAGCCGGGCCCGCGACGGCGGTTGCGTCCGGATCGACTGCTCCTTAGCGTCGTCCCCGCGAAGGCGGGGACCCAGTAAACACAGCGCTATGTCGTTGATTTCATAGTTCTTCAACGTCCCGATTACTGGATTCCCGCCTGCGCGGGAATGACAATTCATCTGTCCCTGTTAATGTCCGCTGGTTAGTTCATAGCCGAGCCGGTCGCCTTGTATATTCTTTGCAAAAGATCGCGTCCGATTCTGGCTTCCATCTCCTTGTGCACCGGCTTCAAAGCGTCGATCCATGCCTTGCGCTCGCTGGCGGTTAACGCGTGGAACTCCGTCTTACCCGTTTTTTTCATGGCTTCCAACGCTTCGTCGTTCTCCTTTTGAGCGATCTCGTTGGTATAGGCCGTCGCCTCTGTCACAGCCTTCTCGAGCTGGGAGCGAATATCGGGGGGGAGACCGTCCCAGAATTTCTTATTCACAATCAGGGCGTAGCCTAAATAGCCATGATTTGTGAGGGTCGCATATTTCTGCACCTCATACATTTTCTGGGTGTACATATTGGAGGGCGGGTTCTCGGTGCCATCGACCACACCTGTCTGAAGCGCCTGATAAACCTCGGAGAACGCCAAAACCTGAGGCAGCGCGCCGAGCGCCTTCATCTCCGCCTCGAGCACCTTCGACGACTGAATCCGCATTTTCAGCCCGAGCATGTCATCGGGGGTATTAATTGGCTTGCTCGCCGACATGATCTTGAAGCCGTTGTCCCAGAATGCGAGCCCGAGAATGCCCTTGCTTTCAAGCTTTTGGAGAAGCTCCTTGCCCACGGGGCCGTCCGTTATCTTGCGGAGCGCTTCCTTGTCTTGGAAAATGTATGGCACGTCGAAAGCTTCGAACTCCCTTGCGCCGAGCGGGCCGAATTTCGACAGCGACGGCGCGAGCATCTGAACGGCGCCGAGCTGCAGCGCATCCACCTCCTCATTATCTTTGTAAAGCTGGGAGTTTGGATAGACTTCGACCCTGACCTTTCCTTCCGTATACTTCTCGGCGAGCTCCTTGAACTTGTTGGCCCCCTTTCCTTTCGGCGTATCGGGGGCGACGACGTGGCTCAGCTTGATGACGATGGGCGCCTGCGCCCGGGCTGCGAAAGGGAACGCAAGTGCAACAATCGCCGCGGCGACTGCGAAGGCCTGCCTGAACGATGACATAGGGATGCCCCTTGCTTTTGAAGTTCAAGCGGGAGCAAAGCAGAAATTGCCGGCCCGCGCCATTATACGGCAGTAGCGGTGTACCGCGGCATAGACTAGCGGGGCGGTTGTCCGGCTGCGGCAATCCCGCCGTTTTGCATAGCAAAAAGCGGCGTCATGGCTTTCACGCCTTTATCGTCTGCGCCGGCAAGTCCCAGATATTCGCCGATCCCGAAGGCTTCCTCGGCCGTCCGCAAGAGCGAGTAATGATTATAAGGCTGCGGGTCCACGGCGTTCCTCGGGCCATGGTTGGTAACGACGATTGTTGGGATATGGCCGCCGCCAAAATTCGCAGGCGCGGCCGGATCGAAACCGCAGCACCCCTGCGTGCCTTCGGTGTTCCCGTCATCCTCGTCCCAAGTGATAACGATGGCGACGTTTCCGGGCTTCGACCAGACCGGTGCGGCCATGATCTCATCCACGATAGCGCCGATTGCCGCATCGCCGCGGCGGATAAGGGCGGCCATAGTTTCGGGCCGGCTGCTATCGGGGGTGCAATCGGCCGGCGGCTTAGTTGCGGCGTTCGGATAAAGCCCATGCATATCGTCGCATTGGCCGAGTACAATGTGCGCGTAGTTAGGCAGGATGCCGTCCGCCAAATCCGCTCGCAGCTGGGCTAGGGGCACGATTTTCCCGGCGATCTTGGGATCCTGCCGGACGCGCTCGAAAGCGGCGAATCCATTATGTTTAGAGGCGTAGAGAAACATGGGGCGCTCCGGATCGGGGTGCGATGGGCTTGGATCGTAGATCGCAAGCGAGCCGGGCGCGGGCAAATCCTCGAAATAGCCCTTCCAAGAGAGTTTCGCCTCCTCAAGCTGATCCATGAGGCTACGCGCGGAAATCGAATGCGAAACATATCCGGGCAGAACCGAATACGAGCAATAGGGGGCTATTTTAAAGGGAACGCAGTACCACGCGTCGTCGTCGTGAATGCCGAAAGTGTCGCCGCCCAGCATGGCTATGTAATTTCCTTCACTCGGATGGACCTCGCCATAGAAACGGGTAGCGAGGCCGTACCCCTTCGCGAGGGCGTTCAGCTTCGGCGCATCGGGATTGCCGGCGATTTGATCGAAACTCTTGTTCTCCGCAATGATTACAAAGATATGCTCGTAACGGGGCATTTCGCTCGCGAAGGCATCGAAAGCCAGGCAAGACGCTAGAACGGCAAAAAAGCCTAAAGCCGGATAAAACATGGTCCTCACGCTGACAAACCGCTCATGACACCAAATCCGGTGGATTGTTTCATCCGCCGTCATCGCGAGGCGGTCTTGGCCGCCGTGGCGATCCAAAAGGCTCGCACCGCCCGGATTTGCCACGACACCACCTTACACGGAATTCCGCCGCCGTCATCATCGCGGGCGGCTTTCGTGCGCCCTCAAGCTCAGCGCTAGCCAGCAGCCTCATCGGTGAGCGGGCGCGCCTCCTCGGGCAGCATGATCGGGATGCCCTTGCGCACGGGATAGGCAAGTCCCGCGGCCTTGCTGATCAGCTCCTGCGCCTCGCGGTCGTATACGAGCGGCTGCTTCGTCACCGGGCAAACCAGGATTTGCAGCAGCGCCGGATCGACTTCTTCTTTCGCATCCATTGAACCGAACCTTGTCTCGCGATCTCTTACTTTGGAGCGTGCGCCTGGGCCAAGCCGCTCACGCGCCAAAAACGCATACGCGGTAACATGGGGATTGCCAACCGGAATGCAGCCGGTGCATCGCCTGCGGCGCGGGAGCCTGCGCGAAACGCAAGACCGCAGCACTCCGGAAGCGGCAATCTCGAGCGCGTTTTTGCCTCGTCATAATAAACGCACCTTCGCCCTGCCGCCTTACAAACGGCCCGTACACTAAAATTTGTACGCCCACGCTAAGGCGCCGCGCACCGATTTTCTTTACACTTATTTCGCGTTTCTGTATTTTAATAGAGTATTAGTGAGTGCATAAGCGCAAGCAGGCCTGGTCCTAATATTTTTCTCCGCGATTACTGCCCGTGGCTCAAAAGCGTTGAGGAAGGGCGGGGACCGGTCTATGCAGCACATGCAGTGCCGTTGGAGGGTACGCCATGAAAGCAAGTACAGCAGTTTTAGGAACAGCAATTCTCGCAATCGTTTTCGCCCCCGCGGGACAGGCAGCGCACAGGCGCCACGCCAATGTTCGAATGCACGCGCATATGGGAACGCTGGAAGCCAAGATACATTTTTGCACCGAATGCCACGGACCATCGGCGCGGGGTTTTCGCGGCTATTACCCTATACCGCAGCTTGCCGGGCAGCAGGCGCAGTATCTTGAAAACCAGTTCAAGGCTCTGGCCGAACACCGCCGCGATAATCCGGTTGCCAAGAGGTTCATGGTTCCGGTTGTCAAAAGTATCGATCCGGGAATGCGGACCGCCATTGCCGAGCACTTTAGCGCTCTTAAGCCAAGGGCGGCAGGCGGAGGGCCTAAGAATCTGGTGGAGCAGGGAAAAAAGATCTTCGCGGAGGGCATTCCAGACAAGAACGTTCCGGCATGCTCGGCCTGCCACGGCGAAGATGGCAAGGGTAACGATATGGTACCGCGCCTGGCAGGGCAGATGTATGCGTACACCGTTGCTCAGCTCCAAGGCTGGGGCAAGGGCTATCGGGCCAAAGATCCCGTGACCGCGGAAGATGCGAACACCATGCAGCCGATCGCGACCAGCTTGACCAAGGAACAGATTGCGGCGGTTGCCGCCTATGTCAGCCGCTTGGATTGACAGCTCCATATTCAAATTGGCATAGCGGGTGCGAGAGTATCGCGCGGAGAGTGCCCGCTCCCCGGAGGCGGAACAGCGGCGGACCAGTCTAACAGGCAAATACATAGATCTCAGCGCGCAAGCGTAGCAAGACCCTTAGAGAAAACGGCGGATGAACGCGCCGGCGCTGGCTAGCACGCTCCGGCCGGGCTCCAGATGTGCGGCTTTCTATTTCTTCCCGCCGCAAAATTCGCGATTTTTGGCGATTTCGCCTCCAAATCTTGCATCCTGAAAGTCAGTTAAATATATTTCCAGTTCCAGATTAACGATAAAACTGCGCATGCCGCTTGCGCAAGCGCAATCCTGCTGTTTGCTTTTTATAGCGGTATCAAAGCGTTATGTCGCCTAAGGCTTTGGCAAGGCGCCTTTTCTTAATATGGCTTCAGACCGGAAAGCGGCCGCGCCGGTCAGCCCCGGCGAGAAAGTCCGGCAAGCGAGGTTAAGACCGTATTAATGCAAGCTCGAGCCTGAGCCGGAGTCCGGCGCGGCGATTTCCATCTCCGCGAGCGCCATCAAAACCTCCGCCCGGGCTTTGAGATCGGGCGCCTCGAGCAGCGCTTGCTTTTCTTCCGGTCCGTAAGGGCTGATCATCGAAAGCGTGTTGATGAGCACCTCGGTCGGCGAGCGCTGGATGCTATCCCAGTCGGCGGTGAGCTTTCTTGCTTCGAGATAGGCCTTCAGAACCTGCAGAAACCTTGGCCAGTCCACGGCATTTTGGCCGTGCCCGCGCACGAGATCCTTAAGATACGGGCTGTAATTGGCATCGCAAATCCGGTAGGGCTTGGCGGTCTGCGTCTCGCCCGCGATATCGAAGCGGCAAATCCCCGTGAGCGTAATCAAAAGCCGGCCGTCCTCTGTTTCGGAGAAGGCGGAAAGCCGGCCCGCGCAGCCTGTTTGCCGGAGCGGATGCCCCTTGGAGAGCGGCGATTCCTCATGCGCGCCAAGAGGTTGCACGATGCCGACGATGCGATTACCAGCGATGACATCGTCGACCATGCTGAGATAGCGCGGCTCGAAAATATTGAGCGGCAGGCTCGAGCGCGGAAGCAGGATGCAGCCCTGTAGCGGGAACACAGGCAGGCTTGCCGGAAGGTCGGCCAGCGATCGATACCTGTCGGTAATACCCAAAATTGCCTCCCCGGCCGCGGAATGCGCGCTCAAGCGAACAAAAGCGACGACAAGCGCTGCCGTCCCGCCTGCGTCATGGGATCTTTCGGCCCCCACGCCTCGAAAAGCTCGATGAGCTGCTTGCGCGCTGCGTCGTCGTTCCAGGCGCGATCTTTCCGCACGATTTCAAAAAGATGGTCCAAGGCCTGTTTGCGCTGACCTTTCGCATTCAGCGCTATGGCGAGCTTGAAACGCGAGTCCCAGTCGCGCGGATCTGCGGTCACGGCCCGCTCAAGACCCGCGATATCGGGCTTCGGCCCCGCCTTTTTGGCAAGCTCCAGCGCGGCCTTGGCACCGAGATAGGCTTCGGCCGTTTGCTTCGCCGGGGGAACGAGTGCGAGCGTCTGCTCGGCGTGGCCGAAATCCCCCGTCGCAATGTAGCATTTCGCAAGCCCTGCAATCGCCTCCACGTTCTCCGGATCGCCTTGCATGATGGCAGCGTATTGCGCGGCTGCGCCGCCCATGTCGCCGGCGTCGAACGCCGCGTTAGCCTCCTCGATGCCCGGTTCCTCACCGGCGTCCGGCCCCACGAGGCGTTGCACGAAGGCCTTCACTTGGCTTTCCGGCAGCGCTCCCATGAAACCGTCGACCGGCTGGCCGTTCTTGAAGGCGAATACCGCGGGGATCGACTGCACGCCGAGCTGGCCGGCGATTTGGGGATGCTCGTCGATATTCATCTTGACCAGGCGGACGGCACCGCGCGCGGCCTTCACCACTTTCTCGAGCACCGGCGTGAGCTGACGGCAGGGGCCGCACCAAGGCGCCCAAAAATCGACAAGGACCGGAACTTTGCGGGACGCGTCGATGACGTCCGCGACGAATGTTTGTGTCGTCGTCTCTTTAATGAGGTCGCCGGCGTTTTCTGGTTTTTTGGCGGAAGCGCCGCCGAAGAGCGAGATAGCCATGAGTCGTGTCACCTAGATATATGCGGCAGCGAAACGCCTTTGAGATGGCGCTTCAGCGAGCCCGGAAAATCCCTCCGCAGAAATGGGTTTGAAGTTGCAATCAGGCAAGCGGAAAATAATCTTCGAATCCGCAAGCTGGCCTGCAAGCTCGCCCCGTCACTGAAGCCGGGCTGCAATGAGGTCGCCGGTCCTCAACGCATTCGCGATGATGGTCAAGGTGGGATTTACGGCCCCTATTGAAGGAAAGAAACTAGCATCCGTCACATAAAGATTATCAATCTCATGTGCCCTGCAGTTGACGTCAAGAACCGATTGAGTTGAGTCGGTACCGAAACGCATCGTCCCCGCCTGATGTGCGGTTCCGCCAATCGGAACATCCTGGCCCAGATAGAGCCTCCGGTCGAACAAATGCGGATAGAGCTCCAGCTTGCTGCAAAGATCGCGCAATTTCTGCTTGAGCCGTTTATGCCCCTCCATATTGGACGGCGTTACATCGAGTATGACGCGGCCACCCTCATAGCGAATACGATTTTGCGGCAGCGGCAGATCCTCCGAGGTGAGCCAGAAATCGAGGGAATGCTCCGCGATCCAATCGAAAGGCATCTCCGGAAACCATTGCAGTAAGCCGGGCAGCGCTTCCCCGCGGATTTGCGCGCCGTCCGATTTGCCGACCATCTGGATATGGCCCAACGGGTAATCCCAATCGTCAGACCCGAAATAAAAGTCGTTGAGGCCAAGGGTCTTCTGAAACTTGGTCGGATTCGGCGTCCGCGAGACCGCCAGCACAACCGAATTGTTGTGCCGCATATAATTGCGTCCAACCAGGCCCGAACCGTTGGCAAGCCCTTTCGGATGATCCGCGTTCGCCGACCGCAGCATGAGCAGGGCCGAGGAGAGCGCGCCGCAGGCAACGATGACGATGTCTGCCGAAAATACCGTTCGCTCGCCGCCGCACATCGCTTCGACTCCGGAAATTCTGCGCCCACGGGAATCGGTTAGCAGCTTCTCGACATATGTATCCGTAAGCAGCGTCAGATTCGGATGCTCGCTCAAGGCGGGATCCACGCAAATGATCTGAGCGTCGGCCTTGCCATTCGTCAGGCAAGGATAGCCGTCGAAGGCATTGCAACGGATGCAGGCGGAATGAGGCAGCGCCTTGCCGTCGCGCTCATCGAGGAGGATGCCGGCCGGTAGGTGAAACGGGTGATGTCCCTCGCGCTTCAGGCCATCGAACAGCTCTTGAATGCGCGGCTCGTGCGAAATGGGCGGATAGGCATAGGGCAATCCAGACGGCGGTTCGGTGGGATCTTCTCCGCGCAGGCCATGCACGTGATAAAGCTCTTCTGCTGCCTGATAATACGGCTCGAACGCTTCGTATTTCAGCGGCCATGCGGGCGAAATGCCATCGGGATGCCGAACTTCGTCGAAATCCCGTTCTCTGAGACGCAAAAGAACCCCGCCGTAGACTTTGCTATTGCCGCCCACGAAGTAATGAAGTCCGGGGTGAAAGCTCTCGCCGTTCGAGCTGTACCAGGTTTCCTTGGCTTGGTAGCGGGCATCCACAAATACGGCTTGGCTGTCCCAATTCTCCCGTTCGCGGGGCAGGTATCCGCCGCGCTCCAGGAGAAGAATGCGCTTTCCCGTTTTGGCGAGGCGCCAGGCCATTGTCCCACCGCCCGGTCCCGAGCCGATAATCACAGCATCGTAATGTTCGCTGCTCATGAGGGAACACCTCCACGCCGCAATGGTATTTACGCAATAACCGCTTCGGCGCAGGCCTGCCCGGCCAAGCGGTGACGTGTAAACCCTGATGGGACTCCAAAGTTGCTTAAATTGAATTGGCAGCGGGAAAGGTGCGTGGGATGGCCGCGCTGAGCATAGGTATCGCTCTGGCGATCCGTATTTTCTTGGTTCTCCTGTTTTTTCCTTTCAGCGCTCTCGACAAAATCCTGGATTTCCGCGGCGCCGTGGTCCAAGCGCAAGAAGTTGCATCCAGCCGGGCTACCGCGACCGCACTGATCTGCGCCGGGCTTTTTGTCGAGGTTTTCATGTCTCTAGGGGTTGTGACGGGAATCGCCGACCGGTTTTGCGCCTTCGTGCTCGCCGGTTATTGCGCTGTGACGGCGCTGATTTGGAAGCAATTTTGGAAACCCGGGGACTTCTGGAGCTCAAATGCTGGAGAAGGGCGAACGCTATTTTGGGATTTTCTGAAAAATTTTGCTCTTGGCGCGGGTTTCTTGTTGATCACGTTCGGCACCGGCGCGGCATCGGCCAGACAGTTTTTCGAAGACCCATTCTCGCCGTCTCACCCCTACCGGCTCGTCCTGGAAAAGGTGCGGCCTTGAACTCAGACATTAAGCCTAGGGTCTCCTACTGGCATCTGTGGACCGATGCCAATGGCATCAGCCGTCAGACGCGCTGCGAGTTCACCGAGTTCGAGAAAGCGCCGATCCAGCCGGAAGCCGCGCCGCAATGGATCGGCTCCAAGATCGAGGCCGGCGCCATCGTCTTCGTCACGGTTCTGCCCGCCGGCTGGGTCGGAGATTGGCACGAAAATCCGAAGCCTCAGTGGATCGTCCCGCTGTCGGGCCGCTGGTTCGTTCAGTCGATGGACGGGCAGCGCGTTGAAATGGGGCCGGGCGAAATCTCTTTTGGCGAGGACCAGAATACCAAAAAAGTGGATGGCAAGAAGGGGCATTTGTCCGGAACGGTAGGGAACGAGCCCGCCGCGCTCTTGATTGTGCAACTGGAGATCCTGCCTGCGGCACCGTCCGCGTGCCGGTTTAGGTGAGCTATGCACGGCATCGAAGTTCATAATCCACGCTTTTCCCGTTATATCCTGGGCAACGCAGAGCTGGAGGAGCTGGCGTCCGGGTTCCGCTGGATCGAGGGCCCAGTCTGGATGGGCGACGCGGGCTGCCTTTTGTTTGAAGACCTGCCGAACAACCGGATCATGCGCTGGATCGAGGGGCAGGGCGTATCGGTTTATCGCACCCCTTCGAATTATGCGAATGGCCAGACCCGGGACCGGCAAGGCCGGCTCATCACTTGTTCGCATCGCGGCCGCTGCATCTACCGGACCGAGTATGACGGGCGGATTACCACATTGGCGGAGCGGCACAACGGCAAGCCGCTGAACTCACCGAACGATGTCGTGGTGAAATCCGACGGCTCCATCTGGTTTACCGATCCACTCTACGGAATATCCAACGATTACGAGGGCGGCCGGCAAAACTCGGAGCAGCCGCCCGCAGTTTACCGGCTGGAGCCGGAGAGCGGCGATATCCAAATCGTGGCGGCCGACTTCGATGGGCCGAACGGCTTGGCTTTCTCGCCGGACGAGCGCCGGCTTTATATCGCCGAGACGGGCGACCAGACCCAGGACAATCCGCGCCAATATATCCGCATGTTCGAGTTCGAGCCCAACGGATCGGCGCTCAAGGGCGGCGACGTATTTTACAAGATCGAGCCCGGATATTGCGACGGGATGCGCGTCGACGAGGATGGCAATATCTGGAGCAGCGCGGCCGACGGTGTGCAGTGCATCAGCCCCGCCGCGAAATTGCTGGGAAAGGTCTTTGTGCCCCACGTGGTTGCGAACGTGACGTTCGGCGGCCTTGCAAAAAATCGCCTGTTCATCGGCGGTTCCACCACGCTTTACTCGATCTTTCTCAACACCCGCGGTGTGCAAACGCCATGAGCGGAGTGCAGCACCTGTCGCGCATCCGTCTCATATGCCGGGAGCCGGAGCGCCTGGCTGCCTTCTATCAAAGGGCTTTTGGGTTCGTGCAAAACGGAGGAGCGGCTCTTGCGCCATTCCCAGGCCTTCCCGGTGCCACGGCGTACATCGTCACGTTGAGCCTCGGCGGCCAGAAGATCGAACTCGTCAGCATACAGCCGCAAGGGCTGCCTTACCCAGGAGATGTTCCAGGCTGGAACTCCTTGTTCCAGCATTTTGCCATCGTGGTTTCCGATATGGCTGCGGCCTATGCTAAGCTTTCGGCGCTAACGGGCTGGAGAGCGATCTCATCCCAAGGGCCACAGGTTCTGCCCGCTTCCTCCGGCGGCGTCGCCGCGTATAAATTCTGCGATCCTGAGGGCCATCCGCTTGAGCTGCTTGCCTTTCCGGCGGACGCCGTCCCGGAACGATGGCACAAGTCATCCGCAAGCTTGTGCCTCGGCATCGATCATTCCGCGATTTCCGTCGCCGATACATCCCGAAGCGCCGCATTCTACCGGCGCCTCGGATTGCGGCGCGCCGGCGGATCACGCAACACGGGCTTGGCCCAGGATAGGCTCGACAACATCGAGGGAGCGGCCGTCGAGGTAACGGCTTTGGAACCGGCCGAACCGGTCCCTCACGTCGAATTGCTCTGCTATCGCGGGTTCGCCAACCGTGAATCGAATGTTCCGGCCATAAATGACGCCGCCGCCACTCAGCTCGTCTTCTCCGTCGAGAACGCGCGCGCGCTGGACGCGCTCTGCGCACAAAATAGCGGCGCGCTCTTCTCTGGGCCGGTGCCGTTTGAAGAGGGCACGGCGCGCGCTATGATGCGCGACCCGGACGGTCACCTGCTCTGCCTCGAAGCCTGAGCGGAGTTCGCAAAAGCTGCCTTCCCGTTCTCGCAGCCACGGAAACGCGGCGCTCAATCTTTTCCTGCCCGCATTCGCTTGCGAATGCGGATACTCTTAGTGGCAAGCCCGCCAAGGCGAGCTTGCTGTGAGAGGGCAGGGGGCTAACTGAAGCATTCAACCCGATCCGGTATCATTCGAAGTATGCGATGGGTCTGAAAGCGGAAAAATTAGGCCCTAATAACCGCTTAACCCCTGATAGCGGCTGTTGCCTCTGGACCCTGGCGCTCACCTTCCGGGCCAAGAAGCTGAGATGCTGGTTGTTATTTTGACAAGGCAGCTTACCCTTCAAGTGCGGAAAGGCCTCAATGTATTAGACGGATTGCGGAGAGCTGAAACCATGAACGCAAAGCCCTATGACATCATTGTTTTCGGGGCCACGAGTTTCGTTGGAAGGCTTCTCTGCCGCTATTTTGCGACCCAATTTAGCCCCGGTGAAATAAGGTGGGCCGCCGCCGGCCGCTCGGATGAGAGGCTCAAGCAAATGCGGCAATCGCTTGGCCCCAAGGCTGCTGATATTCCGCTCGTAATTGCCGATGCTGCCAGCGAGCCATCGCTTCAAGCCATGTGCGCTGAAGCCCGCGTTATCATTTCAACGGTGGGCCCTTACGCCCTATACGGTGAGCCGCTCGTGAAAGTCTGCGCCGGATCAGGAACGGACTACTGCGATTTGACAGGTGAGGTTCAGTGGATCCGGCGCATGTTGGACCGGTACGAGAAGACGACTCAGGCGACGGGCGCTCGTATCGTCCACTGTTGCGGGTTTGACTCCGTCCCCTCCGATCTTGGAGTCTACTTTCTTCAAAGGCATGCGAATGAACGGTTCGGACGTTATTGCAAGCACGTAAAGATGCGCGTCAAGGCCATTCGGGGCGGCGCATCCGGCGGCACGATCGCCAGTCTTATGAATGTCGCCAAGGAGGCTGCGGCTGATCCTGCGCTCAGAAGAGATCTGAGAAATCCCTATTTGCTTTGCCCGCGCGAGCATCAGCCGGAAACCCGGCAGGAGAGCCTCAACGGGCCTCGGTATGATCCCGATTTCAAATCATGGCTCGCACCCTTTGTGATGGCAGGCATCAACACGCGGGTTGTCCACCGCTCCAACGCGTTATCGAACTATGCCTATGGTGAAGATTTCCGGTATGACGAGGCGATGCTCACAGGCACAGGTGCGCGAGGGCGCATGATTGCCTACGCCATTGCAGGCGCGCTGGCCGGATTTCTGACGATGACCGCAATCCCGCCCGCCAGGTGGTTTTTGAAGCGCTTTTTCCTGCCAGCTCCCGGTGAAGGTCCGTCTCCGGACTCCCAAAAGAAGGGCTTCTACGATCTACGGTTTCTGGGCCTCCTCGGCGATGGGCGGACCATAAGTGTAAAGGTAACTGGGGATGCCGATCCAGGCTATGGATCGACCTCCAAGATGCTCGGCCAAATTGGAGCATGTTTAGCGCTGGGCAGCGGGGACAAGAAAGGGGGTGGGTTCTGGACTCCGGCCACTATCCTTGGCGATCAACTTCCCCGCGCGCTCCAGAAACATGCCGGGCTCTCGTTCGAGTTGCTTGATAGCAGCCCGTCCGAGATTTGAGTACCGGTGTGCGCGGCTGAAATTTCATGAATAATTTCTGTGAGGCCGTTTACGCCTCAGCATCGGAACTGCCCGAAATGTGGCGGTTCTGAAGACCGGGCCATAACCGGCTGTTCAAGAATATAGAACTTTGATTTACTGAGGAGCTTGTAGCGGGGATGGCCGTCACAGCCAGAGAATTGGCGCAGCGGTTAAGCAAGTGCAGGGGCCATTCTGCTTGAGGACAGGCGTCTTGCGGGTTAGCGCATCAGCGTGTCATCAAGCGCGCGGCGCGGGCTCGGCGGGGCTGGGTGCGCCGGAATGCCAGCGCGAAACAAGAAGGTGGGCGTTCATGACGGCAAGAACGCGGCGTGACGCCGCGATAATTGACATGGTCTTTTGGCAAGGGCATGCTGTCACTTGGATAGCCAAGCTTGGTATTGGATTGTTTGTTTCTTCAGCTCCGCCATGACCTTAACCCAAGTCGGCCCCGTTAGCCCATCAGCGATGGGAGAGGCGCCGGTGATCGAAATCGATTCGCTCGACGCGTTGCTGCGTATCGCCTTCGAGTCGGCCCCCAACGGTATGGTCATCACGAGCGCCGCCGGTGCGATCCTTCATCTCAACGCCGAGATCGAGCGTTGTTTCGGCTATGGCCGCGGCGACCTCGTAGGGCGATCCATTGAAGCCCTAATGCCCCATCGTTTTCGCGAGGAGCACCGAACCCATCTCTCAAATTTTGTCGCCGAAAATCAGGTGCGGCAAATGGGTGAAGGGCGAAAACTTCTCGCCATGCGCAAGGACGGCTCCGAGTTTACAGCGGAAATCGGCCTGAGGCCGGTGAAGTTGAAGGACGGCGTCGTTATTCTGGCGTCCATTATCGATATCAGCGAGCGTATAGCCAAAGACGCGGCTCTGCGCGACAGCGAGGAACGGTTGCGGGCGGTGATTGAGAACGTCGTGGACGGCGTCGTCACCATCGATGAGGCCGGCGTCATGCAATCCGCCAACCCGGCGACAGAGAGGATGTTAGGCTATTCGGCCGCCGAGCTCATTGGTCGCAACGTCGCATTGCTGATGCCCGAACCCGATCGATCGCGGCATGACGCCCACATCGCGAACTATCGCCGCACCGGCCAGGCGAAGATCATCGGGATTGGGCGCGAAGTGACTGGGCGGCGCAAGGACGGCTCGACCTTTCCGATGGATCTGGCCGTGAGCGAGTTTCATGTCGGGAACGTGCGCTATTTCACCGGGCTTATCCGCGATATCACCACGCGCAAAGAGGCGGAGGCGGAGATTAAGTTCTATGCGGAGGCGCTGCGTGCGCAAAATGCCGAGCTCCAGCGCAGCAACCAGGAGCTGGACGACTTCGCCTATATTGCCTCACATGATCTCAAGGAGCCGTTGCGCGGAATCCATAATTATAGCAGCTTCCTCATCGAGGACCACGAAGAGAAGCTCGATGCCGATGGCCAGGCGAAGCTCAAGACCATCATGCGCTTGGCGCAGCGACTTGAGGACCTGATCGACTCGCTGCTGATGTTCTCGCGCATCGGGCGGGTCGATCTCGCGATCCAGGAGACGAACCTCGATGAAGTCGTCAAGGAGGTGCGCGAGTCGTTGGCGATTGCCTTGGAAGAGCGCGGCGTCGAAGTGCGCGTCCCCAGGCCGCTCCCGACTCTTCGCTGCGATAAGGTGCGCGTTGCCGAAGTGTTCCGCAATCTCATTTCCAACGCGATGAAATACAATGACAAGCCGGTGAAATGGATCGAGGTCGGCTATGAGGCGCAAGCGTTCTACGTCAGCGACAACGGCATCGGCGTCAGGGAGAAGCACCTCGACGCAATCTTCCGCATTTTCAAGCGGCTGCATGCGCGGGATCAATATGGCGGCGGCACGGGCGCGGGCCTCAGCATCGTCAGGAAGATCGTCGAGCGGCACGGCGGGCGCATTTGGGTCGAGTCCAAGTTCGGCGAGGGCAGCCGCTTCAATTTCACGTTAGGGCGGGAAAAGAGACTATGACGCAACAATCGAAACAGCCCTTCCTGATCGTCGACGATAGCCCCGAGGACACCGAGGCGATGCTGCGGGCCTTCAAAAGATCCGGCCTCGCCAACCCCATATATCACTGCGCCGATGGGGACGAAGCGCTCGACTTTCTCCGCCAGCGTGGCCGCTACGGGACTCCCGGCGCCGCGCCGCGCCCCGGCGTCATTCTGCTCGACCTCAACATGCCGGGGACCGACGGCCGGGAGGTTCTGGCCGAGATCAAGCAAGACGAATATCTTAAGCGAATCCCGGTCGTTGTGCTCACGACGTCGTCCGACGAACGGGATATCGAGAAATGCTACCAGGCGGGAGCGAACAGCTATGTCGTGAAGCCGGTGAATCTCGATAGTTTCATGCGCTCGATCCAGCTGCTCACGGACTACTGGTTCGAAATCGTCATTCTGCCTAAGCAGGATACGCCGGCATGAGCGAAAGGCCGTTGCGCATTCTGCTCGTCGATGACAGCCCGGAGGATCGCGAGGCGCATGGCCGCCTGCTTTTGAAGGCGGGGGCCGGCAAATACGCCGTCATCGAAGCCGAGAGCGGCGAAGAGGCGCTGCGCCTCTGTCAGCGCGAGGCGGTCGACTGCCTGTTGGTGGATTACACTCTCCCTGATATCGACGGCCTCGAGCTACTCGCCAGGCTGCGCGGCGAAAGCGGCACATTGCCCGTCCCGGTGATCTTCCTCACCGGGACGGGCAATGAGTCGGTGGCTGTGCGGGCCATGAAGCAGGGCGTAGACGACTATATCATCAAGGGCCAAACCACCGCTGACGGCGTAAGTCAGGCTATCCGCGGCGCAATCGAAAGAGCCGCCTTGCGCCGCCAGGTCGAGCGGCAGCGCCAGGAGCTGGAGCGGCAGGGCGAGGCGCTGCGCGAGAACGAGCATCAGTTACGCCAGGCGATGGATGCCGCCAATGCCGGAAGCTGGAAAATCATCCCGGCGACGGGGGAATTCCTCGCATCGGATCGAGCGCTGCAATTGCATGGGCTGCCGCCGGGCACGCCGATGAGCCATGAGACGGCGCTGGCCTGCGTGCACCGCGATGACCGCGCCGCGGTCGAGGCGGCGTTGCAGGGCACGGTCGAGACCGGCGAGCCTTTCCGGCTGGAGTATCGCGCGCCGCAGCCCGACGGCTCGATCCGCTGGCTGGCGTCCCACGCCGAGCGCCGGAGCGATGGCAGTCAGACTTGCGTGGTTGGCCTCGTGCAGGACATCAGCGAACGCAAGCGGCACGAGGGCCATGCCCAGCTTCTCATGCATGAGGTGAACCACCGCGCCAAGAATATGCTTGCTGTTGTGGAGTCGATCGCGCGGCAGACGCTCGCGGCAAATCCCGAAGACTTCATAAGCCGGTTCAGCGACCGGATCCAGGCGCTGTCCTTAAGCCAGGACCTGCTCATCAAAAACGGCTGGAGAAGCGTGGACATCGCAGCGCTCATTCAATCTCAGCTTGCGCATTTTACCGACTTGATCGGCGCGCGGATCAAATTGAGTGGACCGCCTATCCGGATCTCGGCCTCCGCCGCTCAGACCATTGGCATGGTAGTGCATGAGCTCGGCACCAATGCCGGAAAATATGGCGCACTCTCGAATAGCCATGGCCGCCTTGAGGTTGTATGGAGCCTTGAGCGCTGTAGAGGGGATGGGGAAGCGTTCGAAATGTATTGGCGTGAACAGGGCGGGCCTTCGGTCGTGCCTCCGGCTAAGTATGGCTTCGGCTCGACCCTTATCAACCGCATAGCGAGCGAGGCTCTTGATGCCGAGGTTAGCCTCGACTTTGCGCCCACCGGCCTATCGTGGCGCCTGCGCTGCCCAGCCAAAGAAGTAGTCGAGCAGTTAGCACCAACGGCGCGCTTCGCATCTACCCAATTGAATGGCCACCCCGGCGAAATTTGCGCCGCTGACGATAAGTCCGGTTCCGGAGGTTCAGCAGCCCAGATTTGCTCAAAATGAGTTTTTCCGCAATCGACCCTTTTTCAGCCCAAAGCCATCTGCCCGCGCGCGGCAGCCGCTTCGCAGTAGACCGGCAAGCGCTGAAGTCTGCCGCATCGGCGGGGCGGACTCTGACCTTTGCCCCCGCCCTCGTTTAGAGACCGCGCCCGGCCATTGCTGTCTTCCGCCCGAGCTTAGGACAGGTCGCGGACCATGTTTTAGCGCCGCGATCAAGCTTATCCTGGCCGGCGCGGCCCTAGCCGGCCATGGCCTGTCCATCGCCCATCATGCCCCGCCCCTTTCCACCTCCCTCCACTCCTCGATCAGAACTCAACGAGGACCTCCGCGCAGGTCTGGGAGCAAAGCCTGATTGCCCCCTCCTCGGTCAGGTGGTTGATCGTCACGACATCGTCGTCGCTCTTGTTGTGGTACTTCACGTACTCGTACAGCAA
>JBKQOR010000232.1:0-2637 GCA_052145435.1 Rhodomicrobium sp.
TGCGCTTAATATCCGGCTCACGGTATGCAGCGTCGTGCTCGACATTTCGGCGATGTCCTGCCGGGTGATGGGAAAGTCGATGAGCACGCCTGCGGCTGTCTTGCGCCCCGCTTGCTGAGCGAGCCGCAAAAGCGTGTGAGCTATGCGCCGCGACACCTCCTCCGTCGCCATCTCGGTCATGCGCGTATTAGCTTCTTGAAGCCGCCCGCCAATCGTCTGCATCGTATTGAGCGCGAGCGCTGGAAACCGGGCCACCAGCTTGCTCCAGGCGGCGGCCGGCCAGACGATCGCCACGCTATCCACGACAGCGGCCGCATTCGCGGGGTAGTTCTGGCTCCCGATGGCCATGGCGATGCCGAACAGCTCGCCCGGCCCAACGAAGCGCACCACAATCTGCTGGCCATCCGGCGTCAGCCTATAGGCGCGAACGCGCCCATGCAGTAATAGAAAGAAGCAATCGGCCGCACCGCCCTGCTCGAAAACGATTGCCCCTTTGGCAAAGCGTACCGATCGTGCCTCAGCTAGCACATGTACGAGTTCCTCGGCAGCAAGACTCTCGAAGACCCGAAATCCAGCAATGAGCTGCGTATCAAGCGGCATGGATCACCCGAATTGCCAGTTAGCCACTGTAGCAACTGTTTGTTGGGGCGCAAAGAGACGCGGGCGCCAGCGCGCAGGCTTTCTCCATGAAATAGGAGGTGGCTATGTTTGAAAGTTCGTAACTCCCCAGGAGGGGAAGCGGACGCGGCAGTGAGTCAGGAATGGCACAGCGGCTGGCGTTTTCAAGAGGATAAGTGATTTCGCGCTGTAGCGGCGCATCCTGGCGTGATTCAAGCTTCCTATGGAGCAACCGAATCAGCCATCGCAGTCTCAAATGATCGAGACCCTGCTGTCGATTATCGAGCAGCAGCGGGAACAGATCGCAACACTGACGGCACGCGTGGCTGAGCTTGAGCGCCAGCTTGGCCTGAACAGCTCGAACAGCGGCAAGCCGCCATCGAGCGACGGATTGAAGAGACCCGCCCGCACCGGTAGTCTGCGGGAGAAATCGGGCAAGAAGTCCGGCGGGCAGCGAGGCCACAAAGGCGAGACGCTGCGGCAAATCGAGACGCCCGATGCGGTGATCGATCATTATCCCGTGCGCTGCTCGCAATGTGGCGAGGCGCCTGGCACGGCAGCCAGTCTATCGCACCGCAAGCGGCAGGTGATGGATTTGCCAAAACCTCAAGCGCTTATTGTGACGGAGCATCGCGCGCATCTGTGCGCCTGCGCAAATTGCGGTGCGCATTGCCAAGCCGATTTTCCGGAGGGCGTGGCAGCGCCCGTGCAGTATGGCGCCCGGATTACGGCGCTGGCCGTTTATTTACGGAGCTGTCATTTCGTTCCCGAGGACCGGCTGGCCGAGTTGCTGCAAGACCTGTTCGGGATCGGGATTTCGACGGCCACTATTGCCGCGATGGAACAGCGCAAGGCAGAGGAGCTTGCTCCGGTGGCCGAGGCCATCGCCGGAAAGGTCAAGCAGGCGGCGGTCAAACACATGGATGAAACGGGTTACCGCGTTGGCGGCACGACCCAGTGGCTACACGTGGCAGCGACGGTTTTGCTGACCTTCTACCGTACCTCGGCCAAGCGCGGCGCTCTCCTGGCGGATGTCATTGGCGTTATCGTGCACGATCACTGGAAGCCTTACTTCACCATGCAGGGCGTCCTCCATGCATTGTGCAACGCCCATCATCTGCGGGAGCTCAAGGCGCTGATGGAGATCGAGAAGGAACCTTGGGCCTTCGCCATGTACCGCTTCCTGCGCCAAGCCTGTCACGCCGTGAACATCGCAAGCCGCAAGGAGGTGACGCTGGAGCCGCGCTTCATCGCCTGGCTGCAAGCGCGCTACGGCCGCATCGTGGCTGAGGGTCTGGCGTTCCACGAGGCTCAGCCGCCGCCCGCGCCGGCCTCAGGAAAGGCAGGCAAGCGAAGGGGGCGTCAACGCCGCCGCACGGGGCACAACCTGCTCTTGCGCCTGCAAAACCGCAAAGAAGATGTCTTGCGCTTTCTGATCGATCCTAGCGTGCCCTTCACGAATAATCTGGCTGAACGCGATCTGCGCATGATGAAGGTCAGGCAGAAAATCTCCGGCTGCTTCCGGACCGCCGCTGGTGCTGAGAATTTCGCCACTCTGCGCACCGTGCTCTCTACCGCCAGAAAACAAGGCTGGAGCCTCATCGAGACGCTTCAGCAAAGGCCCGATACGCTCATCGCCAAAATCAAAACCGCCTGACTGACCTGAGGAGTTACGGCTTTTTTTAGATGCGTGCGGACCGTTTCCTCTCCGAGGCGGAGATCCGCCGCAATTTCCCGAAGAGATTTGCCCCAGGACAGAAGACGGATTACCGCAAGTTCCCGGGGCGTTAACGGGGTATAGGGCCCCCCCTCTCCCGCTTCCGTCTCCATCAACTGATCAAGGTGCATCGCCGCAAAGCTGGCGGCAGCAAAAATCATAATGCGCAATGGCTCGGTGATGATGTTTGTCAGCACCCGGGATGACCAGAACATTACCAGCCACCGGCCGCCTATGGGGCAAACGAAACCATCGCGCAACCCGTATTTCAGGCCGAGTTCGATGCCCCACCGGTCGGCGCC
>JBKQOR010000233.1:0-5393 GCA_052145435.1 Rhodomicrobium sp.
TTGGTAGCGGAGGAGGGACTCGAACCCCCGACACGCGGATTATGATTCCGCTGCTCTAACCAGCTGAGCTACTCCGCCATTCCTGGAAGAACGGAAGCGGCAGAACCGCCGCCATTCGTTCTCACACGTATAAGAACGAGGGGCTTCGCCGTCAAGGAAGCTGTGGGCGCGAAGCTGTAAGCGCGGCTCGAGCCTGTCCAGCTGTCACGCTCCTTTAGCACGAGTTCTTCCGCTAATCGCATTCACGCTTGATTTAAGCCTGAACCGAACTAGCTTTGCTCGGCTGGTAACTCTTATCGACCGGGGAACGCATGGAAAAAGACCGGCTAGCCGCCTTCAGCGACGGCGTCATCGCGATCATCATCACAATCATGGTTTTGGAGCTGAAGGCGCCGCGCGGAACGGGCTGGGCCGATCTAGCGGGCATCCTGCCAGTTTTTCTCAGCTATGTTCTAAGCTTCGTTTATGTCGCCATCTATTGGAACAACCATCATCATCTTCTCTACACGGTGAGACGCGTCGACGGGCTGATCCTATGGGCGAATATGCATTTGCTGTTTTGGCTATCGCTCGTGCCCTTCGCAACTGCGTGGATGGGCGAGAACCATTTCGTCAGCTTGCCCACAGCGGTTTATGGCGTCGCGCTCTTCATGCCTGCCATCGCCTATTACTTGCTTGCGAAAGCCATTCTCCGGAAGGAGGGACCGAATTCGACCCTCGCCAAGGCGTTGGGCAAGGACATTAAGGGAAAAATCTCTCCCCTGCTTTATTTGACGGCGATCTTCGCAGCTTTCTTCAATCCGCTCATCTCAGGCGCGATTTATGTTTTTGTCGCTCTGATGTGGCTGATCCCCGACCGGCGTATCGAGCGCGTGTTTTCCGGCGAGTAGGGGGTGAGGATTCGATGAGGCGCCGCAAGCTTGCTAGACGCCGCCCGGTTTGGCCGCCTTCCTGCGGATCTCGGCCCAGGCATCGAGCCGGGACTTTATCTCTGCCTCATAACCGCGGCTTCTTGGCCGGTAAAACTGCTGGCGCTCAAGCTCGTCCGGGAAATAATTCTGCCCTGAAACCCCTTCCTCTGTGCTGTGATCGTAGACATAACCCGCGCCGTAACCTTCGTTGCGCATGAGCTTCGTCGGCGCATTCAAGATGTGCTTAGGCGGCGCGAGCGAGCCGCCTTCTTTCGCAAGACGCATCGCAGCGCCATAGGCAGCATAGGCGGAGTTCGACTTCGGCGCCGCCGCGAGATAGATGGCGCATTGCGCCAGCGCCAGCTCGCCCTCGGGGCTGCCGAGAAAATCGTAAGCGTCCTTCGCCGCGTTCGCCTGCACGAGCGCTTGCGGATCGGCAAGGCCTATATCCTCGACCGCCATGCGCACCATGCGGCGCGCGAGGTAAAGCGGGTCCTCGCCGCCATCGATCATGCGGCAGAACCAGTAGAGCGAAGCGTCGGGGTCCGAGCCGCGCACGGATTTGTGCAGCGCGCTGATAAGGTCGTAATGCCCGTCGCGGTTCTTGTCGTAGAGCGGAGCCCGGCGCTGAACGAGAGCCACGAGCTGCTTGGCGTCCACCGGCGGCCCGGACTCTTGCGCCGCTGCGTATACGTCCTCGGCCAAGTTGAGCACGGCGCGCCCGTCTCCATCGGCCATGCCAATAAGCGCTTCCCTTGCTTCGGCCGTAAGCGGCATCGGCTTTCCGGCCGCCTCCTCTGCCCGCTCAAGCAGATGTTCGAGGTTCGCGGAGGTGAGGCGCTTGAACACAAGCACTTTGGTCCGGGATAACAGCGCGCCGTTCAGCTCGAAGGACGGGTTCTCGGTCGTGGCCCCGATCAGAATGATGGTGCCGTCCTCGACGTAAGGCAGGAAAGAATCCTGTTGCGACCTGTTGAAGCGATGGATTTCGTCGACGAAAAGAATAGTGCCTTGACCGAAGCGCCTGCGGTCGCGGGCCTCCTCGAACACTTTGCGCAAATCCTGAACGCCCGAAAAAATTGCGGAGAGCTGCTCGAAATGAAGGCCGGCACCGCGCGCCATAAGCCGCGCGACTGTTGTCTTGCCGGTTCCGGGAGGGCCCCAGAAAATCATCGAGCGCGGTGCTTCGCCCTCGGCAATTCTGTGAAGCGGGCCGCCCTCGCCCAGAAGGTGGTCCTGCCCCATGACCTCGCCGAGCGCCTTCGGACGCAGCCTGTCGGCCAGCGGCCTCGAGGCATCGTCTGCTACGGCAAGGCTCTCGAAGAGGGGAGCGGACGGCGTGGATCGAGATTTGGCCATGATAATCACCGCAAGATATGGCGGTGACTATAAACCATTTCACCCCCCGATGGCGGTGTGAATTATCTGCCCTCCGCGGTCTATGGTCATGCGCCAAAGCCGCGCGCTTTTGCCAACCTGCTGTTCGAGGCCGCTCGTCGTCTCAACTTTCTCGCCGTTGATTTCCACGATGATATCGCCCGGCTGAATGCCGATACGACGCGCAATGGAGGCGGCTTCTGTCTCGATCACGACGACGCCCTTGGTCCCGGAGATGGAGAGCTCATCCGCGACGGCAGGCGAAAGGTTCGCCACTTTCGATCCGGAGAGTGGATTGTTTCCGCTCAGATTGTGAACGTCGCGGGGGGGATTTTCCGGAGGCACCATGAGTTGCACCGAAAGCCTGCGGCGCGTTCCCGCTCTTAGAATTTCGAGGCCCACTTCGCCCGATGTGCCCTTGGTGGTAAAGTGGTACTGAAATGCGTTGGGGTCGGATACGTCCTTACCGTCGACCGATACAATGATATCGCCCCCCTTAAGGCCGCTTAAGGACGCAGGCCCGCCGTCCTGCACGTTCGAAACGAGCGCCCCGGCCGCCCTGTCGAGGCCGACAGCATTGGCGATCTGGGGTGTCACCTCAGTCAGATTTGCGCCGAGCCAAGGTCGCCGGACGGTGCCGCCGTGAAGCGCCGATTCGACGACGAGCTTGACCATATTGGCAGGGATCGCAAAGCCTATGCCTTGGCTTCCGCCGCTCTTCGAGAAGATCGCGGTGTTGATCCCGGCCAGCTGGCCTCTCATGTCGACTAGAGCTCCGCCGGAGTTGCCCGGATTGATCGCCGCATCGGTCTGAATGAAGAACTGATAGTCCGAGATGCCGACGCGTGTGCGGGCGAGCGCCGAGACGATGCCGCTCGTAATGGTCTGGCCCACACCGAAGGGATTGCCGATAGCCAAAACCAAATCGCCAATTTCGAGAAGATCGGCGTCCGCGAAGGTCAGATACGGGAACTCGATGCCAGAGCTCTTGATCTGCAGAACCGCGAGGTCGGTCCTCTCATCCTTGAGCAGCACCTTGGCGTCGAACTCGCGCGCGTCCGAGAGCGCAACTTTGATCTCCGTGCCCGCATCGCCCTGCACAACGTGATTGTTCGTCACCACTATGCCGCCCGGCGCGACGATCACACCGGAGCCGAGCGAGTTTTGCAGCCGCTCGCTGTGCCCGAATTGGCGTCCGAAGTATTGCTCCAAAAACTGATCGCTGAAGGTTGGGCCTTGCCTAACCCGCGTGCGCACATAGACATTCACGACAGCCGGCGCCGCCCGCTTCACCACGGGGGCATAGGAGAACATAATCTGCTCCTTGGCTTCCGGCGCTTTCCTCACGGCTTGGGCGGCGGCGCCCGCGGGCTCCATAGCTATCAGGATTCCGAGCACAAAGAGCGCTTTTGCAGCAGCAGGAAATTTCATGGCGTATATCCCGTCAAAGGTTCGACAGTGGGGAATAAATCGCGGCGGCGGCCCCGATGCAAGAGGCGTGAATGCCGCCATTGGACTTAGCCCGGATAAACCGTGGGCAAGAGGCTCCGGGAAAGCGAATTTTTACCGTGCAGGGCCGGTGCTATGGGATACGGTCAAGACTAGATGCGATTGCAGACACGCCTTAGGTTGGCGGCGCCTGCGGCAGCGAAATTTTAAAGCAATTTTGCCGGCAAGCGGGCGGAACGCTGCTAATGTGGCGCAGGCGGAGTTTCAGCACGCAGGGCCATTTTCATGCCAGCTCCCATCGCACGCGATTATTTCATCTCGCGCACAGGCACCGATGCGGACAAGGCGCTCGCGCGCGCCATAGCCGCGATCGTCCGCGAGGCGGGCTTCACGACCTGGTTGCAGGACGACGATTTCGGCCATGCGAGCTTCATGGCCCAGATGGAGCACGGCTTCAAAAGCGGCAGCATGATCGCGTTGCTGTCGGCGGCCTATCAGCAGTCCGAATACTGCCGGGCGGAGTACAACGCCGCGCTCACCGGCGACCCGCTGAACCTTAAGCAGCGCCTGATCGTCCTGCGCGTCGAGGAATGCGCGCCAACAGGCAATCTGAGCCATATCCCCTACACCGATCTGGCGCCGGTCCTCGCGCTCGGCGACGCCGCGCAGCGCGACCAGCTCTTGCGGCACAGAATCCGCGTCTTGATTGGCGTTGAGGAGGAAGAAAGCGGCGCTGGCATCATCCATCGCCCTCAATCGCAAGTTCTGCACCAGGAAATTTACGCCGTCCCCGGCTTCACCGGCCGCGAGCCGGAGCTGGCAGCGCTGAAAGCCGCGCTCTGGAAGGCCGGCGCCGCGGCCCTCACCGGCTCGAAGCACGCCACCGCACTCAGCGGGCTCGGCGGCGTGGGCAAATCGGTGCTGGCGCGCGAATATGCCTGGCGGGAGCGTGAAAGCTATCGCGGCGTGTGGTGGCTGCGCGCGGAGACGCGCGAAACGCTGCTGGACGACCTGATCCAGCTCGGAACGCGCTTCATTCCCGGCCTCGACGCCGTCCCGGACCGCGAGGCGGCGGCGCACGCCACGCTCGATTTCCTCGCGCAAACGCCTACGGCCAAGCCCTGGCTCCTCGTCTACGACAACGCGGAAAGCCCGGCCGGCATCGAAAAGCTCACCCCGCGCGCCGGTGCGCATGTGCTCATCACCAGCCGCTGGCAGGATTGGCACGGGCGCGCGAGCGAGCTGCCCCTGGATGTGTTCAGCGAGGAAGCGGCCATCGAGTTCCTGCTGGCGCAGGCGCGCGGCGCCGCCGAACGCCCCGCGGAAACCCGCGCCGCCGCGGCCCTGCTCGCGGAAGACCTCGGCCGCCTGCCGCTGGCGCTGGCCATCGCCCGCGCCCATGCCTGGAGCATGGGCTGGAGCTTCGCGCAGTATCGCGGGCACTTTCTGGCGCTACCGCCCTCTGGGCTGCTTGAGCGCAAGCCGGCGCACATGCTGGAGAAGGAGCGGACGGACGGCGTCGATTATCCGCGCTCCATCGCCGCCACCTTCACAATGGCCATCGAAAAGGCCGCGGAAACGGCGCCGGAGGCCGAGCGTCTCTTGGCCATCGCCGCGTTCCTTGCGCCAGACCGCATCCCGCTCGGCATCGTCACC
>JBKQOR010000234.1:0-4031 GCA_052145435.1 Rhodomicrobium sp.
AATCAAGGCCTTCAGGGCGGAAGCGAGCCCGGCGGGATCGTCCTTTGCGGTGAGAAGCCCCGTTTGGCCATCGGCGAGGAGGTAATCGGTGTCCGCCGAGCGCGCCGAGATCACCGGAAGTCCGTTGGCCCAAGCTTCGAGCACGTTTTCCAGGCCCTCGCCGCGCGACGAGCGCACGAACACGTCGGCCGATTTAAGCAAAGCGTGAATGTCGTCGCGCCATCCGAGAAAACGGATGCGCCCGGAGACGCCCATCTGCGCGCCCAGCATTTTGACCGCATCCTCGTAGGGACCCGCACCGGCCATCCACAGATAAGCCTGCGGCACTTCGGCCAGGGCGCGCACCATGATGTCCGGTCCCTTGTCGTATGCCATGCGCCCGAGCCACAGCACGAGCGGAGCGTCCTCGGGCGTGTTGAACGCGGCGCGGCGCGCGGGTGCGGTGCGGACTTCGGGAACGAAATTCGGAATATAGGTCACACGGCCCGGCGGCCAGCCTTGGGCTTCGATATGGGCAGCGATGCGCGGCGAGTTTGCGATGAGGTGATCGCAGGACGCGAACGCATCGAGGCCATAGCATTTACCGAGCCGCGCAACCCTGACCCAGGGCCCCTGCGGACACGCCACCGCGGCATGCGGCATCCAGTTGATTGCGACGGCCGCATGCAACGCTTGCAAAGTCCGGCGGTATTTCGCGCGCGTAATAATATCGAACCTCCCGCCGAACCAGGCGGATTGCGCGGGGATGCCGGCATTGGCCAGCTGCTCCGCTGCCCACGCCTTGCGGCGTGTAAGGATCGCCTGCGGGACATTGCGGGCATGCAGCGCCTTCACCAACCGGGTGAAGAACCGCTCCGCTCCTCCGCGGCCCGAGCTGCCAAGCGCTTGAACAATACGCATATCTTTTCAAACCCAGTAGCTTCGGCTAGCGCCAGTGCTCCGCGACCCAGGGTGTGGGACGCACATGTTTATAGAAAGCTTGATACCAATGTTTGAGAGGCCAGCGGCCTTCCATAGCTTCGTCCGGATCGGGCTTGCCGGGGAAGGCCACGACTTTGGTGCCCTCCGGCAGCGGGGGGACGACAAAAAAGTTCAGCGGCCAGGAGGGGAGCAGGCTGCGCTTGAAGCTGAGGCACCAAGCATCGGGCCAAAACTTCATATCCGTGATCTCGCGGGAGATGAAAATCTGCTCGTTCCGGTGCGTCGCTATAACCCGCTCGCATTCGTTCATGATGCGGTCGTAGATATAAGTGTGGCCGCCGGCGGGGAACCGGAAGATCGAGGTATTGCCGATCCCCGCATTGGGCTGCGTCCAGTTCCGCGCCACGCAAAAATGTCCAGGCTCGTAATCGAAGAACTCGTCCAGGCTTCCCGTGACCACCACGTCGAGATCCAGAAACAGGACATCTCCGGAGACGCCCTCCAAGTCCTCTTGCCACAGAGAAAGCTTTCGCCAAGGGAGCCATGTCTTCTCCAGAGGCAGCTCGATGTGCGGCAAGGGGAACGTCTCAACTCCCTTCGCAAGGCCGGCCGGGTCGTCGGTGTAGCAGACAAGGCGCGACGGCCGCTTGGTGTGCCTTTGCAGCATCGAATAGAGCCGGTTGACGTAGTCCGGCCCATACCGTGTCCCCCACTTCATGCAAATGACCGTCTGAGTCATGGTCTGCCCTGGCGCCCCGATTCGCTGAAAATGCCCCGCGCGCGCTGCTTATAGCTCCACTGTCGCAAAGTGTCACGCGGTCACCGCTAGGCACGGTGAACGGGAAACGCACACCCGGCTTGTGCAATGCCCGGGCCTGGGATAGAGACGCATCTGACTTTTGACGGATGGCGCACGATTTCATGAGAATTTGGGGTCCTTATAGCACTCTCGGCGTGAGCGTTGCGGCGGCGGCGGCCATGACCGATCAGCTCCAAAAGGCTTGGACGATTGGTCTATTCGATGCAGATCCTGTCCGGAGAATAGCACTGACGCCGTTTTTCGACTTGGTGCTGGTGTGGAATCGCGGCATTTCTTACGGACTGTTCAAGCAAGATAGCGATGCGGGCCGATGGGCTCTGGCCGCTTTTTCGTTAGGTGCGGTGCTTGCTTTAGTTTATTGGCTCGCGCGGTTTCACAACCGTCTTCCGGCAATGAGTGCCGGGCTGATTGCAGGAGGCGCACTCGGAAATGCCATCGACAGGGTCCGTTTCGGCGCTGTGGCCGACTTCTTTTCTTTTCATATCGGCGGATTCCAATGGTACATCTTCAACCTAGCCGATGTTGCGATTGTTGCGGGCGTCGCCGGGCTGCTTTTCGACTCGCTCCTGTCCAGTCACAAAAGCGCCGGAAAACAGGCCTAGCGGCATAGGCTGCACGGGAATCGGGGCGATTTACCATGTTTGCAACGCGCAAATTACTTTCAGGTTTGGCTGCGACTCTCGCGCTCGGCGCGCTCGCCGCGGGCTGCGATAGCAGCATGTTTGGGTCTAGCTCGCCCGTGAGCGGGGCGAAGGAAGTGCTTTTAGGCAGGGCAGCTCCTTCGCCGGACCTGCCCGAACGGCCAAAGCTCGTCATACCGCCGCCGAACGCCCCTTTGCCTGAGCCGGGGCAGTCCACTGCGGTTTCGATGGCACGGCAATGGGCGCCCACCACCGAGGCGCCGAAAAAAGAAGCCCAGGCTCAGGCTCAGGATGCAGCCCCGAAGAAGGAAGAGTCGTCCGGGTGGTTCTCGGGTCTCTTCGGTTCGAGCGAAATGAAAAAGTCGCAATAGCCAATCGCGCGGGGTGCGGCTGGCAAGGCTTCCTGCCATGGCCGCTACGGCGTCCAAGTGCCGGCGCGGCGCCAGATCGATCTCGCGGGGCCAAGTGACGGCGCCATATTCAAGATAAACCTGCCCAAACAACACGACATCCGAAAGCGCCGCAAAAACTCCGGCGTCAGGCGAGAATATAAGCCGGCTCATGTCGACGATGCCCTCAAGCCCATCGAGAAAGCGAACCCGCAGCCTGTAATCGGGGAGGGCCTCAACGGAGGCAACGCGCCAACGGGCTTTCGGCGCGATGGGCGGGACTACGGCAAGGGATCGGAAGGCCGTCCTTGCGAAGGCTTTCGAGATAGCCGGTGATGGCATCGCGCGCCATTGCGAGGGCTTCCTCCACGGTCTCGCCCTCGGTTACGACGCCGGGCAAGGAGGGGCAAAAAGCGGTGTAGCCTGCCTCCGCATCGGGTTCGAGAATAACTGTATAGGTGTAGGCCGGTATGATTTCGTCCTCGCTCAATCCGCGCGGCATTGTAGCATGAAAGACGGCGCTTGAACGGGTTGCGCAATTTAACAAACAATGAAGCGCAGAGCCCATCGCGGCAAGGTTAACGCCACAACGGTAAACGGGGGCGCGTTTCGGTTTCTTCCCGCCGCAAAAATGCAAATTTTTCGCGTTTGCACCTACAAATGTGCGATTCAAAAAGTCCGTTAAATATAAAAGCAGGGCCGCGATTAACCAAGCAAAGCACCGGGCGGCCGCGGGGAAAGGTTCGGCGCCTCGATAAAACGCATGCAGAAACAATGCGCTACTAGAAGACACCATCTATTAAGGCGCTTTTCCATACCATTGCGCCTTAACGGAACTCCTTTTGCAGAGCGCTGCGATGCCGCCCAAACTTACTGCTCCAGCTTCCCCGCCACCTTCAGCGCGAAGGCATAGGCGAGCGCGTCCTCCTTCAGCCGGTCGAAGCGCCCGGATGCGCCGCCGTGGCCCGCCTCCATGTTGATCTTGAGCAGCAGCAGGTTCTTGTCCGTCTTGAGCGCGCGCAGCTTCGCCACCCATTTCGCGGGCTCCCAATAGGTCACGCGCGGATCGGTCAGCCCGCCAGTGACGAGCATGTTCGGATAGCCTCGCGCGCGCACGTTATCGTAGGGTGAATAGGCTGCGATGGTGCGGTAGGCATCCGCGCTTTCGATGGGGTTGCCCCATTCGGGCCATTCCGGCGGGGTGAGCGGCAGCGTATCGTCGAGCATGGTCGTCAGCACATCGACGAAGGGCACGTCCGC
>JBKQOR010000235.1:0-9702 GCA_052145435.1 Rhodomicrobium sp.
CAAGATGGCGATCTCATCCGCGTGAACCGGGGAAATCGCCATATCGACGTTCCGCTGCGAATCCAGGCCGGTCACGCAGCCGGAGTTGCCAGTCTCAGCCTCGGTTACGGCCGCACAAAGGCGGGCATCATTGGGAGCGGGATTGGTGCAAATGCCTTCGTTTTGCGAGACGAAGCCGCCCCTTGGGTTTTGGACAATGCCGGGCTTGCGCGAATTGGCGGCCGCCAAGACCTTGTCATGGCGACGGTTGCCACGGCGATCGAGGGCCTTGGCGAAGACCTTTACCCCGTTCTCACCTCCTCGCAGTTGCCGGAAGCTTCTCTCGGGCGAGGCTACGAGCGCGAACCAACGCTTTTCCCAGCGTGGCCACGCCAGGAGCCGTCGTGGGCGATGGTTATCGATAACACCGCCTGCATCGGCTGTAATGCCTGTGTCATCGCCTGCCAAGCCGAGAACAACGTGCCGGTGGTTGGCCCCGAAGAAGTGGGGTGGGGCCGCATCATGCATTGGATTCGCATCGACCTGTACAATCAAAGCCCGGCTACAGGATCGCATGAGAGCATTCTCGGTTTCAACCCGGTGCCATGCATGCACTGCGAGAAAGCGCCCTGCGAGCCGGTCTGCCCGGTCGCGGCGTCCGTTCACGACAGTGAAGGCTTGAACGTGCAGGTCTATAATCGCTGCATCGGCACGCGCTTCTGTCAGGCGAATTGCCCTTATAAGGTGCGCCGATTCAATTGGTTCGGCTATGCGGACGGCCAGCAATACGGAAACCTCGGCGACGAAATATTGAAAGCCGGCAAGAACCCGAACGTGACCGTGCGCGCCCGCGGTGTCATGGAGAAGTGCACTTACTGCGTGCAGCGCATTAGTCAGGCGCGCCGGACCGCGGAAAAGGAAAACCGCGAAATCGCCGAAGGCGAGGTTATTACCGCCTGTCAAGCGGCGTGCCCCACGCGAGCGATCAAGTTCGGCGATTTGATGAAGAAGGATGCGGAGGTAAGCAAACTTCGAGCCGAGCCGCAGCATTACGCCCTTCTCGGCCATCTCGGGACCCAGCCCCGCACGACCTATCTCGCGCGCGTCCGCAATCCGAACCCAGAATTGGAGAGAGGCCTGGGATGACAGCGATTGACGCCTTCGCTGCGAATGCGAACCGAAGCGAGGAGCGCCCGGCGCATCTGGTGCCGGCGGACATGGATTACGCCGCAATCGCGGAAACGATTGCGCGCCCGGCATTGGGCAAGCCAGGCCGCGGCTGGTTTTATGCACTGATCTTCACTGCGATTGCGACGGCTGTCCTCGCCGGCGGCTTCGTGTGGCTTCTCGCCGTGGGCATCGGTATCTTCGGCAACAACACCACCATCGTCTGGGGCTACCCGATTGCGAATTACGTTTGGTGGATCGGGATCGGGAACGCGGGCACGCTTATCTCGGCGCTGCTCTTGATCACGCGGCAGCGATGGCGCGCCTCCATAAACCGCTTCGCGGAAGCGATGACGATTTTCGCACTCGTCATTGCCGGCACTTTTCCCATCATCCACCTGGGCCGGCCGCTCTATGCCTACTGGCTCGCGCCCTACCCGAATACGATGCACCTTTGGCCGCAATGGCGAAGCGCGCTCGTCTGGGACTTCTTCGCAATCCTCAGCTATCTGCTTTTCTCGATCCTGTTCTGGTACACGGGGCTGCTTCCCGATCTTGCAGCGTTCCGGGGCCGGGCGCGAACTCGCGCGGCCAGGATATTCTACGGAGTCTTGGCGCTCGGCTGGCATGGCTCGGCGCGTCATTGGCAACGCTATCGCGTCTTCGCCATTACCATGGCGGGAATGGCAGTTCCTCTCGTCTGCTCAGTGCATTCCATCGTTGGCCTCGACTTCGCGGCGAGCCTCGAGCCCTCCTGGCAGGAGACAATCTTCCCGCCTTATTTCGTGGTCGGTGCGATGTTTTCGGGCTTTGCCATGGTCGTTGTGCTGGCCGCGCTGATTCGCTGGGGTTTCGGACTCCAAGCCCTCGTCACGGACCGGCATTTCGACCTCATGGCGCAAATCCTGGTGATGTCATCCCTGGTAATGGGCGCTTCCTACGCCACCGAATGGTTTACGGCTTGGTATGGCGGAGAGGCGGCCGGTCGGAATGTCGTCCGCTTCATGTTCACTGGTCCATATTCACCGCTTTTTTATGCGATGCTTCTGTTCAACGTCGTTTTTCCTCAGGTATTCTGGTTTCCAGCGGCGCGCCGCAACATCGTATTGATCTCTGTCATAGCAATACTTATCAATGTTGGCATGTGGCTTGAGCGTATTCTCATCATCTGGATGACGCTTGCGCACGATTACATGCCAAGCATGCACCGGCTCTTCTTTCCGACTGCGGGCGACTGGCTTTTTCTCATCACGCCTCTGGGATTTTTTGCCTTCCTCTTTCTCGTCTTTGTCAGGCTGCTGCCTTCGATCTCGATTCACGAGGTTCGGGAGCTTAAGCACGAGGAGGCGGCAACATGAAAGCTCTATTAGCCCAATTCGAGACGCCGGAAGCATTGACCTCGGCCGCAAAAAAACTGAAGGCCGAAGGGCATCCGGCGATGGACGCCTTCACACCGTTTCCTGTCGAGGAAGCGATGGCCGCCCTGGACCTTCCGCGCACCTCGCTCAAGCGAAACATGGCCATCGCGGGTTTCGGCATGGCGGCCGCGGCTTATGCACTCGAATTCTACAGCTCTGTGTTCGCTTACCCTTACGACTCCGGCAGCAGGCCACCGAACAGCTGGCCGGTTTTTCTGCTGGTCCCCTTCGAAGTTGGCGTCCTGGCCGCAGCAATTGCAGGCTTTATCACGTTACTTTACGAATGCGGTCTCCCCAGCCTTTACCACCCCATCTTCGACGCGCGCGATATCGACCGTGCCAATGAGGACCGTTTTTTTCTGGCGGTGGAAGGAAACGCCGACAAGGACATCCACGAAAGGTTGCGCCGCCTTCTTGAGGACGAGCGTGCGCTTTCAGTCGAGGAGGTGCAATTGTGAGGCCTGCGGTCCTTTTGGCTGTTTTAGCGCTTGCCGGCTGCGACGTCTCGATGACCGAACAGCCGAAATACAACACCTATGTGCCCTCGCGATTCTGGGACAATGGGGCATCCGCGCGCCCCATTCCAGCCAACACGGTTGCCCAAGGCGATCTTAAGCTTGAAGCGGCGGCGAAGACACCGCCTCCAGTAACGGAGGCGCTGCTGGCAAAAGGCGAGCAGCGCTTCAACGCCTTCTGCTCTCCCTGCCACGGACTGTCCGGCTATGGGGACGGCATGATCGTGCAGCGCGGCTACCCAGCGCCGCCATCCTTCCACCGGGATAAGCTTAGAAAGGCGAAGGCGCAGGAGCTTTTCAACGTCATAACCAATGGCCATGGCGTCATGTACTCTTACGCGGACCGCGTAGATGTGAAAGACCGCTGGGCGATAGTCGCCTATGTCCGGGCACTGCAACTGTCTCAGAATGCCACGGCCGCCTTGGTCCCGGAAGCAGCGGGGAAGCTCCAATGAGTATCGCCCCGGCAAGCGCCAGGAGCCCCAGCGGCCACGCATTGCAGTCGTGGCCCGGTACACGGCTACTTGCGGCCGCAGCAACCGTTGCCGCCATCCTTTTCTACTTCGCGCGCGAGCCTATGGCGCGGGGGTGGCTTGCGGCCTTCATCCCGATCAGCCAAATCGCGCTGGGAGGGCTCGCACTCCTCCTCATCGACCGTCTCACCGGCACGCGATGGGCGGCAGGGTTCCGGCCCTATCTCACGCTGCTTAGCGCGATGGTTCCAGCGCTTGTTCTTCTCTGGATCCCGGCCGCGCTCAATCTAGGCTCGCTTTATGTCTGGGCAGCCAATGTGCACAGCGTGCCGGAAGATGTCGCTGCGATTTACCTCAATCCTGCTGCGTACAGCGTGCGGTCGCTCGTCTCCTTCGCGGGCTGGACCTTTTTTGCGCTGCTCCTGCTCAAAGGCTGGCTCGGACGGCTAGCGGCGGCGGTTGGGCTTTTGTTCTATGGAGCTTCCTTCAATCTCATCGCCTTCGACTGGATCTTGTCCACGGACGCGCCCTTTGCCTCAAGTGCATTCGGCGCGGAAATGGCTGTCCAAAACATCATGGCGGCACTGGCGGCGGCAGGGCTGTTCGCGGCCCGGGTTTCCGACGTCCAAGCGCGCCGCGATCTCGGATCGTTTCTCATGGCCGTATCGCTGGCGATTCTCTACTTCGCGCTCATATCCTACATCGTGAATTGGTACGGCGATCTTCCTGGCCAGGCCGAATGGTATCTCCGCCGCTCGGGCCCGTGGGCCGTTGTAATTGCGGCGGCGGCGGTCTTCGGGTCTATTATTCCGATCGTTACTCTGCTGTTTGTCCGGGTGCGGCAGAGCGTTCGCGGTTTGCGTCTCGTTGCGGCTTCGGCGCTGCTGGGCATAATTCTCCATGACCTTTGGCATTTCGCACCGCTGATGCACCGATGGGCGCTGGCCTGCTTCTTGGTCTCTTTTATCGCCGCCGGTGTTATCGCCTTAGGCCTTGCGCGGCTTGTTATCCTCACAACCCTCTCCAGGCAGAATCCCGATGGCTGAAGTCGAGACCGCTCATCACTTGGAAAAGCATGAACCGGGCGGCATCGCCGTTTGGCCCATCGTTGCCATTGCCGCCAGTTTCACGCTTTTTGTAGCTGCCGGCGTCGCCGGCCTCTATCTCTACTACGCTTGGAGCACGCGGGACGTCGCGCCTCCATTTCCACGCCCCTTCCCCAAGCCGCAGCTCCAGAGCACCCCGCTTTCGGATCTCCATACCCTGCAGCAAAGACAGGAAGCGCAGCTAAAGGGATATGCCTGGGTGGACCGTGACCGCGGCATCATCCGCATTCCCATCCAGCGCGCGCTGCAGATGATCGCTGCACGCGGGGCGGATGCCTACAATCCGGTTACGAGCGGGGGTGCGCCTGAGAACGCACCAGGCGGCGCCCCGGCCAATGCTGCTCCGGCTCAGCCTGCTCCCGAATCGCCCGCTACGGAGTCGCATCCATGAAGCACGCTTGGCTGGCACTGCTCCTTATGTTCGCGTGTCCAACGCCCACCCTCGCCGGGCTCACTGAACGTCAGCTGCAAGACGTTAAGCTCGACCCGGCGCCCGGCACGCTCCTGCCGCTCGCAACAACCTTCACCAGCGCGGAGAGCGGTGCGCCGGTCACGCTTGGAGCCGCGCTTGCAGGCAAACCTGCGGTCTTGGTGCTGCTGGACTACACTTGCCGGTTTATCTGCGGTTCTACGCTTGCCATTACGGCCGCGGCGCTCTCCGGAACAGGGCTGACCCCTGGCGCGGACTTCCAGTTCGCCGTGATCGGCCTCAACCCGCGCGATGGGCGCGATGCGGCGCTCGCTTCGAAGGCCGAAAAGCTCGGCCCCTATCCGGCGCTGGCAAGCAAAGCGGCATTTTTGACAGGCGATGCTGCATCGATCGGTATTGTCACGGGCGCATTGAATTATCGCGCGGTGTATGACCGCGAAATCGATCAGTTCGCCCATCCCACTGCCGCGATCGTGCTAACGCCGGAGGGGCGCGTCTCCCGCGTCATCTCAGGACTGGCGCTCGATGGCACAAATCTGCGCCAGGCTCTCAAAAATGCGCGCGAAGGTGAGGTCCTGGGAATCGTAAGCGGTATCCGTCTCCTCTGCTATAGCCTCGATCCCATCCACGGACCTTACACGTTGGCGATCCGGCTCATCCTCATGGCCGCGGGCGTCCTGACCCTAGCGGGCATTGCCGCTTTTGCCGGCCTTCTAACCCGGCGCGCGAAAGGCGCGCGACCCTCATGAGCGGATTCGAGTTTCTCCCCCCACAAGCCTCGACACAGGCGCCGCAGACCGATCTGCTCTATCTGTTTTTGGTTTTTGTTTCGGCAGCCATTGTCATTCTGATCGCGGTACTCGTGCTGGTTTTCTCCATCCGCTACCGGCGCGGCTCGGCTGTGCCCCGGCCCGAATTGAGGATGCTCACAACGCGTGAATTCGAGATCGGGTGGACGGCAGGAACCTTTTTTCTCGCGCTTTTTATCTTCGCATGGACGGGCAGCGTCCGCCTTTCGATGCTTGCCGCCCCAGAGAACGCGGTCGAGATCCATGTCGAAGGTAAGCAGTGGATGTGGAAGGTCCAGCACCCGAACGGGATCCGGGAAATCAACGCCCTGCACGTGCCGGTTAACGAACCAGTCCGGCTCATCATAACATCCGAGGATGTCATTCATTCGTTCTTCGTTCCCGCGTTTCGCATCAAGCAGGATGCCGTGCCGGGCCTCTACACGCAGACCTGGTTCAAGGCGACAGAGACTGGCACGCAACATCTATTTTGCACGCAGTTTTGCGGAACCCAGCATTCGCGCATGATTGGGGAGGTTGTCGTGATGAACCACGACGATTACGCACGCTGGCTGCGCGCGCAGCCACAGCCCGGCGATCTTGCCGCGGAAGGTGCCAGCTTATTCAAGGCGCTTGGCTGCTCTGGCTGTCACATAGGCAACTCGGCCGTCCGTGCGCCGAGCCTTGCCGGCATCTACGGACGGCTCGTCCACCTTTCCGATGGCAGGACAATTAAGGTGGACGATGCTTATATCCGCGATCGCATTCTTGAGCCCCGCAAGAATGTCCCAGCCGGCTACGAGTCAAAAATGCCGAGCTTCAAAGGTGAGGTGAGCGATGGCGAGATCTTGCGCCTCACCGCCTATATCCGTTCCCTCAAAAGCACAGGACAATCCGAATGACCGACGCCGCCATTGGCCAAGGCATGCCAAAAGCCGCCGAGGAACCGCGCAGCTACCTCGATACGGCGAGCCTTGTTTCGTGGCTGACGACGACGGACCATAAGCGGATCGCGATCCTGTACGCGATCACCGTCACATTTTTCTTCCTGGTCGGCAGCGGGGCCATGGCGCTCATCCGCTTCGAGCTCATGTCTCCGCAAGGAAATATCCTCAGCGACGAGGCTTATAACCGGCTCTTCACGCTTCATGGCGTCGTGATGGTCTGGTTCTTTCTGATCCCGTCGATCCCGGCAATCTTCGGAAATTTCCTTTTGCCGCTCATGATCGGCGCGCGCGATGTCGCCTTTCCGCGGCTGAACCTGGCGAGCTGGTACTTAAATTTCATCGGAGGGCTTTTCGTTCTTTATGCGCTTCTCGCAGGCGGCGTCGATACGGGCTGGACCTTCTATACGCCCTTGTCGACAATGTTCGCCAACGGCAACGTCATAGCCGCTGCCTTGGGGATCTTTATCACCGGCTTTTCATCCATCGCCACGGGCATCAACTTCGTTGCCACGGTTCACTTGCTCCGCACCGAGGGTATGACGTGGTTCAGGCTGCCGCTTTTTGTATGGGCGATGTATGCGGTGAGCCTCGTCTTCATCCTGGCGACCCCGGTGCTCGCCATCACGCTCGTTCTCATCATGGCGGAGCGCTTATTCGGGCTTCCGGTTTTCGATCCGGCTAACGGCGGCGATCCTCTGCTTTTTCAGCATCTCTTCTGGTTCTATAGCCATCCAGCCGTTTACATTATGATTCTTCCGGCAATGGGCGTTGTTTCCGAGGTTGTAGCCTGTTTCGCGCGGCGGCAGGTCTTTGGCTACTCTTTCATGGTGTTCTCTCTTGTGGCCATTGCCATCGTCGGCTTCTTCGTATGGGGCCACCACATGTTTGTTTCGGGAATGTCCTCCTATGCCGGGGTGGTCTTCTCGTTTATCTCGTTCGTCATTGCTGTGCCCTCCGCGATCAAGGTCTTCAATTGGACTGCAACGCTTTATCGCGGACAGATCTCGTTCGAATCACCGATGCTTTACGCGATTGGTTTTGTCGGACTTTTCACTGTCGGTGGTTTGACTGGACTATTCCTTGCTGCAATCCCCGTCGACGTTCACGTCCACGACACCTACTTCATAATCGCCCATTTTCATTACATCATGGTCGGCGGCTCGGTTTCGGCGCTTTATGCTGCGCTTCACTTTTGGTGGCCGAAAATGACGGGCAGACTCTACCCGGAAAATTGGGCCCGTTTTGCCGCCATCTTGATGTTCTTCGGGTTCAACTTCACTTTTTTCCCGCAATTCCTAGTTGGCTATCTCGGCATGCCGCGGCGCTACCACGTCTATCCGCCGGAATTTCAAACGTTGCAGGTGATGTCAACGACAGGCGCCTCGGTGCTTGCTCTTGCCTATGCGCTGCCAGTCGTTTACCTTACCTGGACGCTCTTTAACCGCGATTGGAAGGCACCGGCCAATCCTTGGGGGGCTACGGGGCTCGAATGGCAGACGAGTTCTCCGCCACCGAAAGAGAACTTCGGCGTGCTCCCTGCTGTCCACTCCGCTCCCTATCATTATCATGAAACGGGCGAGGCTCCAGACCCGCGCGCGAGCGGCACGCGCACCCAAGACGAGGCAGAGCGATGAGCTCGGCGACACTCAGTCAGGAGCATGCTGGCAGCGATCTCGCCCCTTCGGAGCCGTGGAGCAATATTGCCGAGGAGACCGAAGCCGCAAATTTTGGGATGTGGCTATTTCTTGGCACCGAAGTGCTATTTTTCGGCGGCTTGTTCCTTAGTTACACGATAGCGCGCTTTCTTTATCCGCAAGACTTTCTCGAAGCCGCCAGGCATACGGATATTTACTTAGGCGCTACGAATACCGTGGTGCTCCTCACGAGCAGTTTAACCATGGTGGTTGCAGTGCGCGGCGCCGATTTCGGCGCGAGGCGTCTCGTTTGGATCTGCCTCGCAGTGACGGCCGCGCTCGGTGCGCTGTTTCTAATCATTAAGGGATTCGAATACGCTGAGGATATTCGCGAGCACCTCGTGCCAGGCCGGGGTTTTGCCTTGCAGGGAGATGGCGCGACGCTGTTTTTCTCACTCTATTGGATCATGACCAGCGTGCATGCCATTCATTTGACAGTTGGCGTGATTCTGATTGCGCGGCTGGCTTGGCTGATGCGCTCGGAGCCTCTTCGCCTGCCCGATTTGCCGGTCTACGGATTGTATTGGCATTTCGTCGATACGGTTTGGATTTTTCTGTTCCCCCTTCTCTACCTTGCCGGGAGAGCATAATGAACGGACAGAGTTCGCAAATACGCAACCTTTGGGTGCAGAGCGGTGTGGCTTGGTTCGCCCTGATAGCGTTGCTCGCCTTGAATGTGGCACTTGCATTTGTTCCGCTTAACGGCCTGAACGTTACAGCAAACCTCTTCGTGGCTTTCGTCATGGCGGCCATAAGCGGTCTCTTTCTTATGGGGCTGCGCGGCGATAGTGCGCTTGTGCGCCTAGTTGCGATCGCCAGCCTGTTCTGGCTCGCCATTATGTTTGCCCTGACCTTCACCGACTATTTCACCCGCCTTGTCTGATCGAGCGGCGTAAAGCCTCTCCATTTTCATCGCTAAGAACCCGCTCGATTGAAACGGCTTCCCGTCATACTAAATCCGCTAGACCGAAGTTCCTGGGCGATTTTGTCGCATACAGCCCAAAATAACCGTGATATTTCGCCAAGTTACGCAACCAAAGAAGCTGACAGTGATTGTATACTGTACCCATGGATTGCGACCATACGACTCAGCGCGGGGGAGCCACGAATCAGTAAAACCTACACCAAATGTGTCGAATCCTCTCATATAGAGGTGTAGACAGTAGCGATTTCCGCCTTTCATCG
>JBKQOR010000236.1:0-3385 GCA_052145435.1 Rhodomicrobium sp.
GACCAAGTTGCGGGACACGAGGACGCCGATATCGGCAACGCGCTGAAGACCGTTCTTGAAGCCGAAGGCATAGAATTTCGCCTGAAGACAAGCGTCACCCGCATCGAGGCTCATGACGGCGATTTGCGGCTGACACTTAAGGGGACGGGTGCAGCAGCCATCGAAGCTTCGCATATCTTTGTGGCGACGGGGCGAAGGCCGAACACTGATGATCTTGGCCTCGAAAAAGCCGGAGTGGCCGTGCCGGCGCACGGTATTATCGAAGCCGATGAGCGTCTTTCGACCAACGTCAACGGCATCTGGGTTGCAGGCGACGTCCGGGGCGGCCCACAATTCACACATACTGCCTGGGACGATTATCGGGTGCTGATGTCGCAAATCGCGGGTGACGGCTCGCGCACCACGCGGCGAATAGTGCCTTATGCCGTTTTCACGGATCCAGAGCTCGGCCGCGCCGGCATGACCGAAACGGAAGCTCTACGAGCGGGGCATCGTGTTAAGGTGGGCCGGTTCAACATGAAAGACAGCCCCAAAGCCGTAGAGATCGGCCAAGCCGAAGGATTCATTAAGGTTGTCATCGATGCGGAAACCGCTCTCATCTTGGGTGCAGCGGTGTTGGCTGCTGAAGGAGGTGAGATTGTTCATTGCTATGTCGATCTCATGAACGCTAGATCGCCGTATACAGTATTGCGCGACGCCATCCATATTCATCCAACTCTTTGCGAGGCAATCCAGAGCGCTGTATCGGCAATACATTGAACACGATGGAGCTGGCCACGTGAGACAAGACACTGGCTTCCATAATCATCGCATTGAACGCACATCTCCCCTCCCATTGCGCCGGACAGAGCTGCCTACCGGCACCATCGAGCTCGCGAGATTTCTAATCGGCAAAACGCTTATCCGCGATCATAGGCATGTCCGTTTGAGCGGACGGATTGTTGAAACGGAGGCCTATCCGCCAGGTGATGCCAGCGGTCGAACAACAGCCGTTGTTGATCTCATGAGGGGGGCCTGGACGTCTCACCGGATTGCGATTCATACGAGATCCGGTTGATTGCTTCCGTTAGCCCCCCTGTACCCCAGCCCTCTCCCAGCAAGCTCGCCTTGGCGAGCTTGCCACTCAAAGTGTCCGCATTCGCAAGCGAATGCGGACGGGGAGAGCGAGTCCGCGTGCGTTGCGGCATCGTCCCTTCTCCCCAATGATCCAAGGTACAAGGAGTGGCACAAATCCTATGATCTCGTGACGGATGCGGAGGCTGAACATATCCGCGCCCGAATTGCGGGCGACAAGGCACTGATCGATTTAACAAAAAAAGAATTATATGCCCAGATCAAAAGACACGAGAGACGCGTAGATGAAATTTTCAAGGACGATTAAGGGAGCCTCCAGATCGGCGCTGTTCCCTTCTTCTCATCCAGGTTGACGTGGCTTCGGTGAAATGGCGCGATCCTCCACACCCTTGTTCCGTCCCTAGCCTTCCGGTTAATTACCTCTCCCTTGTGCATATATCTATATAGGCCGTTGTGGACGCGGGTGCGGACTATTGAGGCAAGCTGGACGTCGTTCATGTCGAGGTTGTTCGCCTTAGCGACGATATCGGTTAGGGCGCGAACGTCTAAGCCGTCAGGAGAGGCCCGTAGGGCGTCCAAGATGGTCCGGGCTAGATCGGCCCCGGCCGAACAGCGCTTCGGGCTTGGCGTAGGCGTCCGGGTCACCGAAGATGCGCAAGGCATCGGAGATCGCGACAAGATCGCACCGGCAGGCTTTGATCTCACCCTCAAGCTCAGATATCCGGACGCGGATATCGTGCTGTTTGGCCTTTAATCCACTGATAACATGCTCATTCATGCCTTGAAAAATAGGCGCGGATCAGGCGAAGTTCTTGTAGCGGTTGCGCCATAATACCGCGATCTTCAAGCCGATCGCAGCCATCCAACTCCGGATCGCGAGCGGCAAAGCACCTAGTCTCCATCCACGTCTAAGCACCAACCTAGCTTAACAGTAAGTCACTTCCGCCGCACACACTTTATTTATTTAGGCGGCACGCGGAACATCCCAACAGGTTGTTTGTTCGGGTCAGAAAAGGCGAGGTGCAACGGCTATGTGCGCATTTGCGGCAACGTTTGCGTTTAACTTAGTTAATTAAGAATTAGGGGAAGCTCGACCGGATGCAGATCTTTCGGCCCAGCGCAAATGTTATCGCTCGTTCCCTCCTGGTTACTGGGGCACTTCTACCATTTTTCCTGATCGGATTCACATACGCCGTCATGCGGTCTTCATATCAGACAAATCAACTGGTCGTACGCCAGCAACCTATTCCTTTCAGCCACAAGCATCATGCGGGCGAATTGGGCATCGCCTGCCTTTACTGCCACAGCGGTGTTGAAAAGTCGGCGTTTGCGGGAATCCCAGCCACCCACGTCTGCATGACCTGCCACTCCCAGATTTGGACGAACGCTTCGATGCTGGCACCGGTCCGGGCGAGCCTTGCGAACAATATCCCCATCCGCTGGAACCGCGTTCATGTCCTGCCAGAATATGTTTATTTCGACCACAGCATTCACATCGCCAAAGGCGTCGGCTGCAGCACTTGCCACGGCAAAATCAACGAGATGCCACTCACCATGCAGGCGGCACCGCTGACAATGGGATGGTGCATCGATTGCCACAGCGATCCCGCGCCAAATCTTAGGCCCGCCGCCGAAATTTTTAATATGGGATGGGAGCCGCCCGGCGATCAGGAGAAGCAAGGTCACGCACTTTTGAAGGCTTACGGCATCCGAACCTCTGGATTAAAGGAGTGCTCGGTATGTCACAGATAGATGCCACCCCGGAGGATGCCGCCGGGTCCGCAGAAACGGGCTCTCAGGCCGGTTGGAGCCGGCGCAAGGCGTTGCAATTTCTCGGGGCGAACATTGCGCTTTTGGCGTCAGGCTGCGGGAAACCGCAAGAGGAAATCGTCCCGTACGTCAAGATGCCGGAGCGGCTCATCCCAGGAATTCCGCTTCAATTCGCGACCACGCTGGAGCTTTGCGGCTATGGCCGCGGCGTCCTTGTGACTTCGCAGGAAGGCCGCCCCATCAAGATCGAAGGCAATCCGCTTCATCCGGCCAGCCTCGGCGCGAGCGACATTTTCACCGAGGCCGAAATCTTTAACCTCTACGACCCCGAACGGTCGCAAACCGTCCGGCAAAACGGTGCCATCGCTTCGTGGGAAGACTTTCTCAGCGCTTGGCAGACTGAGTTATCCGCCCATCGCGCCGATGGCGGCATAGGTCTCAGGCTGCTCACCGGTAATGTCACCTCGCCCACGCTTTCGCGCCAAATCGGCGATTTGCAGAAGCAGTTTCCGAACATGATTTGGCACGCATACGAGCCGGC
>JBKQOR010000237.1:0-7148 GCA_052145435.1 Rhodomicrobium sp.
CGGCGCGGACCAGCCCCATCGCCGCGCCGTAATGACGTCCCGCAACCCGCGCCGCCGAATTTGCGAGCGCGCCTTGCTTGCGCCCGCGTATCCCTTTCGACATCGCGCCGGTGTTGATTCCAACCGGGCACGCGGTCTCGCACAATCCGCAAGCGGCGCAGCTATCGATGCTGAAGCTTAAAAAGTCGTGCTCGAACCGCACGGTTTCGCGTTCGCCCGGCTGCAATGCGGCAAGCCGCGCCAGTTCGCGCGCACCGGCAATCCGCTGACGCGGCGTAACGGTAAGCCCTCGCGTTGGGCACAACGGCTCGCAGAAGCCGCATTCGATGCAGCGGTCGACGATGGGATCGGCAGCCAGCATCGGCTTGAAATTCTTGAGATGGATTTTGGGATCGGCGTTGAGGATCACGCCCGGATTGAGCAACCCCTTTGGGTCGAACAAGCGCTTGATGCGCCACATGAGACCGGTCGCCTGCCGGCCCCATTCCATTTCGACGAAAGGCGCCATGTTGCGCCCCGTGCCGTGCTCCGCCTTGAGCGAGCCGTCATAGCGGTTCACGATGATTTCGGCGACATCGTCCATCAACGCGGCGTAGCGGGCGATCGCGTCCTCGTCCGCGAATCCTTGCGCGAACACGAAGTGAAGATTTCCGTCAAGCGCATGGCCGAAAATGATGGCCTCATGGTAGCCATGCGTAACGAGCGTGGCTTGGAGGTCCGCGGTTGCGGCGGCAAGGTGTTCGATCGGCACCGCAACATCTTCGATGATTACGGTGGTGCCCACGGGCCGGACAGCGCCAACCGCGGGGAACAGCCCTTTGCGGATCTTCCAGTATTTCTCGATGAGATAGCTGTCTTTGGTGAAAGCGGCGGGGCGCGAGGGCGGCGTTTCCGAGAGCGCGCGCGTGACAGCCTGCACATGGGCGTCGACCGCCGCGTCACCGGCGCCCTGAATCTCAACGAGAAGCGCCGTCGCATCGGGCCCAAGGCCTGCCAAGAAATCCGGCATGCCCGGCTTGCCCGTCACGGAACGCAAGCCTGCGCGGTCGATCAATTCGACGGCCGCAACCGGCTCGGGTTTCAATCGCGTGACAGCGCGGCAAGCCTCCACAAGCGTCTCGAAGAAAAGCAGCGCGCTAGCCTTATGTTGGTGGTCGGGAACCGTTCGATAGGTGATCTCGGAGATAAAGCCGAGCGTCCCCTCGGAGCCGATCAGCAGATGCTGGAGGATATCGAAGGGGTCTTCGTAGTCGGCGAGGGCATTAAGCGAATAGCCCGTCGTGTTCTTGATCGCAAATTTGCGCCGAATGCGGTCTGCGAGCTTTTCGTCTGAACGCACCTCGCGGCTAAGCGTTGCGAGACCGGCGATGAGCGAAGCGTTGGAGGCGGCAAACGCCGACCGGCTTTCCGCGCTGCCCGTATCGAGCACGGTCCCGTCCGCCAGCACAACGCGCAGGGATTTGAGGGTTTTGTATGAGTTCTGCGCGGTCCCGCAGCACATGCCGGATGCATTGTTTGCCGCGATCCCGCCGATCATGGCTGCGCCGATTGAGGCCGGATCGGGGCCGATCTTGCGGCGATAGCGGGAAAGGCGGCGGTTGGCCTCCGCTCCGATCACACCCGGCTGTAAGGCGATTTCGAGCCCGCCTTCGGAAATGCGCGAGCCTTGCCAGCCGTCACCCAGTACAAGAAGCACGCTGCCCGTTATGGCCTGCCCGGAAAGGGAGGTTCCGGCGGCCCGGAACGTGACCGGCGCGCCAGCTTTTGCGCAGGCAGCCATCGCGGCGATAATTTCGGCCTCGCTCTGAATTGTGACCACGATCTCGGGAATCAGCCGGTAGAAACTTGCATCCGTGCCATAGGAGAGCCTTCGCAGGCGGTCCGTCGCGATGCGGCCCTTCGGGATGACGGCTTCGAGCGAACGCGCCAATGCGGCGTAATCGGCTTCCGGCATGGCGGCGCTCACTTGTGGATGACCCATTGGATGAGATATTGCTGGACCGCCACCGGAAGGAGGACGCCGGTCGCTACGTTCTCAAGTCCAGCCATATCGTTTCTCCATGCTTGCGATCGTCAACCTAAGAATTCGATCGCCCGATTACCGGCATTAATACCGGACTCGGTTGAATGGTTCGCTGACGTCACCCCGGAAAGAGCCTTGGCGATGATCCGGGGCCTTGCAGCATCCGAAGCGCCGGTACAGATCCCGGATAGGGCGCGACGCGCGCCGTTCCGGGATGACAGGGGGCCGCGAGGCCCTTGTGCGCTTAATGGACCAGCTGCGTCAGCGGCCACACATAGGCCTGACCGAAGACCAGGCACCCCACGAGCACGGCCAATGCCAGGCTGTGAAAGAACACGAAGCGCAGGATGACGCCCTCATTCCCATACCATTTGGTCGCGGTGGAAGCGACCACGATAGACTGAGCGTCGATCATTTTGCCCATCACGCCGCCAGAGCTGTTGGCTGCCGCCATGAGAACCGGATTCAACCCTAGCTGCTGTGCACTGATCTTCTGCAGGCCGCCGAACAGCACGTTGGAAGAGGTATCGGAACCGGTGAGTGCAACGCCGAGCCAGCCGATAAGCGCTCCGAAGAAGGGATACAAGACTCCAGTCTTGGCAAACGCGAGCCCGAGAGTTGCGTCGGTGCCCGAGTAGCGGGTTATAAAGCCCAGCGCCAGCATGCAGGCGATGGTCAAGAGCGAGTAGCGCACGAGGTGTAGCGTGCGGACGAACGTCTTGGCGAGCCCGAGCGGCCCATAGCCGAGTAGCAGCCCCGACAGGATCGCCGATAGGAAGATGCCGGTGCCCGCGGCCGACAGCAGGTTGAGCGTGTAAACCGCTTTCTCGGGCGAGGGGACGGCCACGACGGGCGGCATCTTTTGAACGAGATTGTGGAGGCCCTCGATTGGATATTTCGCGATCCAGATGCTATTGAGCCAATCCTTTACCTGCGGCGTGCCCCAAGCGAAGACGAACAGCGAAAGGATAATCCAGGGCATCCAGGCGCGCATGACGGCACCGGTCGAGGTCTTGTCCGCCTGATGCTCGTGCTCTTCCTCCTTCAACGGCACGCCATACTTGGCCGGCATCTTGCTCATCACGTTGCTGGGGTGCCAGACGCGCAAGAACAGCGCGAGGCAGACCATGGAAACGATTGCCGCCACAACGTCGACGAGCCATGGCCCGTGAAAGTTCGACACGAGGTACTGCGGAACGGCGAAGCTGACCCCCGCCACAAGAATGGCAGGCCAGATTGCGAGCATCTTGCGAAATCCAGCGAAGGCCCAGATCAGCCAGAACGGCACTATGAGCGAGAAGAACGGCAACTGCCGGCCGATCATGCCGCTCAGCTCGTGCAGGTCCAGGCCAGTCACGGCGGCAAGCGCGATGACGGGCGTGCCTAGCGCACCGTACGCCACCGGGGCTGTATTGGCGATGAGGGATAGGCCCGATGCCGCGAGCGGCGAGAAGCCAAGGCCGATCAGCATGGCGGCGGTAACCGCGACCGGCGTACCGAATCCCGCCGCGCCCTCGAAGAACGCGCCCAGCGAAAAGGCGATGAATAGAAGCTGCAGCCGGCGGTCGTCGCTAATGGCGCTGATGGAGCGCTGCAGTACCTCAAATTCTCCTTTTTCATTGGTGAGCTGGTAAAGGAATATGATGTTGAGGACGAGCCAGCCGATCGGCAAGAGCCCAAATGCCGCGCCAAATGCAGCTGCCCGCCCGGCCATCGGCGCCGGCATCCCAAAGGCCAGGATCGCGACCGCCAGAGCCGCTGCAAGACCCATGATTGCCGCCCAGTGCGCCTTAATTTCGAAAATGGCAATCGCTCCGAGCAATACAACCACGGGAATGGCCGCTGCTATTGTCGAGAGCCATGGATTATTGAAGGGATCGTAGATCTGTGACCACACAGTGTATTTCCTCCAAGGTTCATAACGAGCGGAGTTGGCCTCCGCTTCGTGAGCGCATTTCGATCGCTGTTTTGCACATGGCTCGGCGCTCGCCGTCGTATAGGCTAGGCAGCCGCTGCTTTTTTTGGTAATAGTGGTATTACTGGTATGACCAACGTAAGAATGGCCAAGTTGGCCGGCACTGTCAAGCAGGAATGAGACGGTGTATGCTTGCGAAAATGCCCGCGTTTGCGCATTTGTGCCGCGCCGGCATTCGCCAGCTCAAAAAGATGGATCGCTTCGACTCTTAGCTTGGTGACGAACGACGTGACCAGAAAATCATCCAAATCTCTATTCGAGGCGGTAACGCCGCCCGCCCGGCTCAAACTTTCGGACTCGATCATCAGCCAGATCGAGACCCTCATTCTTGACGGGGCGCTCAAGCCGGGAAATCAGCTGCCGCCCGAGCGCGAGTTCGCTGAAACGCTGGGGGTCTCGCGCCCCTCTCTCCGGGAGGCGCTCCTGAAGCTCGAAGCCAGAGGGCTCGTGACGACGCGGCGCGGAGGCGGATATGCCGTGGCCGACGTAACGGCTCCCACCCTGACTGACCCGCTGGTGCACCTCTTGCAGCGCCATCCACCGGCAGCCTTCGACATTTTGGAGCTGCGCCACGGTTTGGAGGGGGTTGCAACCTACCTCGCCGCCCAGCGCGCCAACGAGGCCGACCGGAAAGAGATCACCCGCCGGTATGCGGCGCTCGTCAAGGCCGATAAAGGCGAAGGGGACGATTTGAAAGGAGCGGATGCCGATCTGGAATTTCACCTGTCGGTGGCCGATGCCTCGCACAATGTGGCACTGATGCATGTCATGCGCGGGCTTATGAATTTGATACGTACCAGCACCTTGCTCTTCCGCCGCCGGATTTACCACCTTCATGACGGCGGCATGTCCGTTCTCAACGATCAGCATCGGGCGATCTACCAAGCTGTCATGGATGGCAACGCCCAAGCGGCCCGGGAAGCCGTCAATTTGCATCTGAGTTTTATCGAAGCGACGATGCGGGAAATCGATCGCGACGGAGGCACGATGCCCTCCCGGCCGCAGCCGCCGGCATCTCGTGGAACTCGCCGCGCTAAAGTGACGGAGAGTGATCCGGAGAGCCTAACATGACAAAGCCCTACGTTGTACCGCCGCAGGATGGACGCACCGCCATCGTCACGGGTGCGAGCAGCGGCATAGGGCTTTGGACGGCCGCCGGTCTCGCAAAGGCTGGCGCCCAAATTATAATGATATGCCGGAACGCGCGGAGGGGCGAAGCCGCGAAAGCCTTCGTGGCCCGGGCAAGCGGCCGCATACCCGATCTGATTCTTGCCGATTTCGCTGACCTGAAGGCAGTCGGGAACGCCGGCGCGCAAATCCTGGAGCGCTACCCGCACATCCATATCCTTGTGAACAACGCCGGCCTGTTCGCCCGCAAACGCGAGCTGACCAAAGACGGCTACGAAATGACCTTCGCGGTCAACCATCTCGCGCCGTTTCTTCTCACGGACACGCTGCTGCCCGCTCTGGAGCGCGGCGGCGAGCCGGGGCGGCACGCCCGCATCATAACGGTAGCGTCCGCGGCCGCAAACCGGGCCTCCGTAGACCTTCGCGATCTCATGACAGAGCGCCACTACAGCATGTTCGGCGCTTACAGCAAATCGAAGCTCGCCAATATACTTTTTACGAAAGAACTCGCCCGCCGGCTGCCGCCCCGGCCGGTGACCGCGAATTGCTTGCATCCCGGCGTCGTTGCGACGAGGATCGGAAACAAAGGCGGCATAGAAGGGCTCGTGTGGTCGGCGATCAAGCCTTTCATGACCAGCCCCGAACAGGGCGCCCAAAACTCGCTTTACGTCGCCACATCGCCCGCTATCGAGGAGGTCAGCGGCGCCTATTTCGTACGGGAGCGGCAAGCGCATCCGAACCCCATCGCGGACGACGCAGAAATCGCGGCCCGCTTCTGGGCCGAGAGTGAGAAGCTCGTGAGCGCAGCACTCAACCGGCCCTAGCGTCCGCAGCTGGACGCTTCGGCCGCTTCCGAAGCGTCGCGGGGTGAAAAGCGGCTCGCGGCGCTTACCTAAAAGGGCATGACCGCTCATGCCAATGTGGCGGAGATCGCCGCTCTCATCGGCGATCCCGGCCGCGCCAATATGCTCGCCGCGCTTATGAGCGGCGAGGCCTTAACCGCCACCGAATTTGCAGCCATCGCGGGCGTTTCCCGGCCCTCGGCAAGCGAACATCTTGCCAAGCTCACTCAAGGGAACCTTCTCTGCGTCACTTCCCAGGGCCGCCATCGTTATTACCGGCTGGCCTCCGCCAGCGTTGCGCGCATGCTCGAGTCCATCATGACCCTTGCTGCCGGGTCCGAATCCGGCCGCCGCGCGACGCCCAGGATCGACCCTGCGCTGCGCGAAGCGAGGACCTGCTACGACCATCTCGCGGGCCGTCTTGGCGTCGGCTTGGCGGACGCACTTATCGCGCGCGGAGCCGTCATTTTGACAGCGGACTCCGGCGAGCTAACGGCCTCGGGGCGCGATCTCCTCGATTCGTTTGGCGTTTCGCTTGAAGCACCCGCGGGGACGAAACGCCTCCTATGCCGCCCGTGTTTGGATTGGACCGAGCGCAGGCCTCATATCGGAGGGCGGCTCGGGGTTGTCCTCTACGAGCGCATATCCGCACTTGGCTGGATCGAGCGCGGCGTAGGGCGCGCTGTGGCCGTTACCCCAGCGGGACGCCGCGGGCTAGCGCACGCGTTCGGCTTCGATTTCTAGCGAGGAGCAATGCAAAAGCTCGCGCAAAATATATCGGGAACTTGGGATGCATCCGCTCCGCCGCGCGCTTCAGCCGCTGCCACGAGGCATCGCGTCTTGACGCTCGCGGCCATGAGCCTGGGCTTTGGCGTTGTGCAACTCGATGTCACCATCGTCAACACCGCCCTGCACGCGATCGGCTCGTCGCTTGGAGACGGCGTTACCGGGGTTCACTTGCCTGGGGAGTAAGGTGCATCAAACCCTTATAAGTGTGGATCGCGCGATAAGGCCGGGCCGGCTTTAACTACGTAGAAACTTTGGGCAAGTCAAAGAACTCAACGAGGACCTCCGCGCAGGTCTGGGAGCAAAGCCTGATTGCCCCCTCCTCGGTCAGGTGGTTGATCGTCACGACATCGTCGTCGCTCTTGTTGTGGTACTTCACGTACTCGTACAGCAA
>JBKQOR010000238.1:0-4483 GCA_052145435.1 Rhodomicrobium sp.
ACTCCACCCCTCATCCTGTCCTTCTCCCAATGGGAGAAGGGACGCCTGAATGGGACGCAGAGCGTGCAACAACGTCCCCTCTCCCGATGGGAGAGGGACAGGGTGAGGGGTGGAACGCCCGATCATAGCCGCCTTGGCCTCCCGCGCGGCGGCGATTGCCGCTTGCAGAACCTCAAGGCCCGCGCCAGGTTTTACGCTTTCCTCCGTCAAAAGCCGGCGGAATTTGCGCGCGCCGGGCCTCCCGTTCACAAGCCCGGTCATGTGGCGCGTTATAGAGGCAAGCTTTGTGCCGCGCGCAAGCTCGCCCTCCGCGTAGCCGAGCATGCGCTCCAAAACGATATCGGCGGCAGGCGCCGCATCGGGCTCGCCGAAAAGGACGCGATCCACATCCGCAAGAATCCCAGGCGTCTTATAGGCCGCGCGCCCGAGCATGATGCCGTCTACCGCTTCGAGATGGGTGACAGCCTCGCCGAGCGTCGCGATCCCGCCGTTGAGGACGACGGTTAGCTCTGGAAAGGCAGCTTTCAGCCTGTAGACGCGCTCGTAATCTAACGGCGGGATCTCGCGGTTCTCTTTCGGGGAGAGGCCCTGAAGCCAGGCTTTCCGCGCATGGACGATGAAAACGGCGCAGCCAGCCGAGGCGACGGTTTCGACGAACCTTGAAAGATCGCCCTCGCTATCCTGATTGTCGATGCCGATCCGGCATTTCACGGTGATGGGCACAATGCCGCCGGCGGCGCTTCGCATCGCCGAAACGCACTCCGCGACAAGTGCGGGCTCGGCCATCAGACAGGCGCCGAAGCTGCCGGATTGCACCCGGTCCGATGGGCAGCCGCAGTTCAGGTTGATCTCGCCGTAACCGAAAGAGAGCCCGGCTTCCACTGCTCGCGCAAGCTCGTGCGGATCGGAGCCGCCAAGCTGCAACGCTACCGGATGCTCCGCGGGATCGAAAGCGAGAAGCCTCTGCCTGTCGCCATGGGCGATGGCCGCGGAGGTAATCATTTCGGTATAGAGGCGCGCGCGCTTGCTCAGTAGCCGGTGAAAATACCGGCAATGGCGGTCGGTCCATTCCATCATGGGCGCGACGCTGAATCTATGGTCCGTGTACCGTTGCATTCTTGAATCGGGTAGCGAAGCGCCGCTCTTCACGCCACGTAACGGCAGTGCCTGAGCGTGCAGCAGTCTTTACCTCTGCCTTTTCCGTCCCGGCCTTCCCGCCGATGGCGAGCGATGTCCAGGCTTCAAATGAGGGCGCTTGCCCTTCTTCCCTTGCTTTGCAGCCTTGTGGCCGCCGCAGACGATGTTGCGCAGGTCGGGGGCTTTTGTACCTTCGGGCGTTGCCACCGGCCACGTCGCCAAAGTTGGCGCCAGCACGGCTTTCCAGGGATAGATCTCAAATCCGTGCTCGAAAAGGCCCGCGGCCCGGATGGTGCGCGCGGCGCCGGAATTCTCGCCAAGCACGACGGCGACGAGCTGCCGCCCGTTGCGCGTGGCGCTGGCCACGACGTTATAGCCCGCCGCACAAATGAAACCTGTCTTCATGCCGTCCGCGCCGTCATAGCTTTTCAAAAGGCCGTTATGCGTGGTCACCATCCGGTTTCCGATCTTCACCTCCTTCAACGCAAAGATATCGGCATATTGCGGAAACTCCCTGAGAATCATGCTCGCCAGGATCGCCATGTCGCGCGCCGTCGTCACCGCCTGATCGGGACCCTCCACGTTCTCCGCAATAAACACGGGCAGGCCATTCGGATTGACGAAATGGGTGTTCGTCATGCCGAGCCGCTTGGCGGTCTTGTTCATCATTTCGACGAAATTCGCTTCGGTTCCGCCGATCTTCTCGGCCAGCATCACGGCAACGTCGTTCGCCGATTTTACGATCAGCGCCTTCACGGCGAGATCGACTTTGAGCTGGCCGCCGACGGGCATCCCGAAGCGGCTCGGAGGCTGGCTTTGGGCGTGTTGCGTGCAAAGGACTACGTCCTCGGGCGAAAGCTTTCCGTCGCGGATCGCCTCGAAGGTTAAATAGGCGGTCATCAATTTCGTGAGCGATGCGGGCCGCCACGGCAAATCGGCATCCTCTGCATAAAGCACGAGGCCCGTCGACGGCTCCATGAGAAGTGCCGGCCCCGCCGCCGCGGGCTGCCTCGCTGCCGCAAGGACCGCGAGAGCTCCCACAAGTAAGAACCGTCCTACGTTCCACATCCGTCTCTGCCTTGCTGCGTTTTGCTTAAGCGATGGCGGCCCAAGCCGAAGCCTTAAGTTGTTTAGCATTTTGTTCCAAACGCCGCGATCTTAATTTGAAGGCCGCGGAAGGCAAGCAGGATTTCGAAGCCATACATCACCCCGATAAAGTGGAGCCGCCCGTGGTAGCGTCCTTTTGAGGCAGTCCGCTTAATTTTCTAGCGCGATGGCTGTATTTTGTGCATTAAAATGCGCGATTGCAGCTTAAGCTTCGGGCAAGCTTACGCCGTAGGCACCGCACATTCAAAAGGCCGCTAGCCAGGATAGTCCCATGAAGCTCATCACAGCCATCATAAAACCGTTCAAGCTTGACGAAGTACGGGAGGCGCTGACGGATGCCGGCGTTGGCGGCATGACCGTCAGCGAGGTCAAAGGCTACGGCCGTCAAAAGGGGCACAAGGAGATCTACCGCGGCGCGGAATACCAGATTTCCTTTATTCCGAAGATCAAGATCGAGGTGGCTGTCCCGGAGGATCTCGCCAACCGGACAATCGAGATCATCTCGGAAGCCGCGCGCACTGGCGAGATCGGCGACGGCAAGATCTTCGTTACTCCAATCGATCAAGCGCTGCGCATACGGACGGGCGAAAGCGACAGCGACGCCCTCTAAGAGAACTGCAAGGGGATATTAATCGGGGGAGACCATGAAACTATCGAGTTTGCCGCGCCTCCTGTCGCGCGGCGCAGCGGCCGCCGCTGTGTTTGCGTCGAGCGCCACGCCGGTTCTTGCCGGGCCCGCGAAGATCGACGCCGCCGATACCGCATGGATGCTCGTTGCGACGGGCCTCGTGCTGATGATGAGCATACCGGGGCTCGCGCTTTTTTACTGCGGCATGGTCCGCAAGAAGAACATTCTCGCGACCATGGCGCAGAGCTTTGCGGCAGTCGCACTCGGCTCGCTCATCTGGATGGCCTTCGGCTACAACCTCGCCTTTACCGGCGACGGAGCCTACCTCGGATCGTCCGGCAATTGGTTCCTAACCGGCATCGGCATGGACTCGGTGAGCCCCTTTGCCAAGACAATCCCGGAAATCCTGTTCATGATCTATCAAATGACCTTTGCGGTCATCACTGTGGCTCTCGTGGCGGGATCGGTGGCCGAGCGTATGAGGTTTTCGGCCTTCCTCTGGTTTTCGGCTCTGTGGCTGGTGTTCGTTTACGTGCCCATCGCGCATTGGGTCTGGGGCGGCGGCTTCCTTGCTAAAGCGGGGCTGCTCGACTTTGCCGGCGGCACGGTGGTGCACATTAACGCCGGTATTGCCGGACTTGTGGCGGCGCTCGTGCTCGGCAAACGCCGCGGCTATGGCAGCGAAAATCTTGCGCCTTACGATCTTTCCATGGCGGTTATCGGCACCGGCCTTCTCTGGGTTGGCTGGTTCGGCTTCAACGGCGGCTCCGCTTACTCGGCGGGCTCGCGCGCGGCCATGGCGATCGTGGCCACGCATCTTGCCGCCAGCTCCGGCGCGCTCACCTGGATGGGGCTCGAATGGTTGTTCAGAGGTAAGCCTTCGGTGCTCGGCCTGATCTCGGGCGCCGTGGCGGGCCTCGGCACGGTCACAGCCGCCTCGGGCTATATTCTGCCATGGCAGGGGGCCGTTATCGGCATCCTAGCGGGCGCCGTGTGCTTCTTTGCCTCGACCGAGATCAAGCGCATCCTTGGCTATGACGATTCGCTCGACGTGTTTGGCGTGCACGGTTTTGGCGGCATCCTCGGCACGCTCCTGACCGGCGTGTTCGCGGCGGCCAGCGTCTCCATCGACGCGGACAACCCGAACGGATTGCCCGGGCTGCTCGAAGGCAACCCGGGCCAGCTTCTTACACAAGCTTATGGCGTAGCCGTTACCGTCGTGTGGTGCGGAGCGGTGACCTTCGCGCTTCTGAAACTTGTCAGCCTCTTCTCGCCCTTGCGTGTCGCGCCTTCCTGCGAGATGGAGGGGCTCGATATCTCGCAGCACGGAGAATCGATCCACGCTTGAGGCGCTTAGCAACCGCTAAGGCCCCCTCATCCCAACCCTCTCCCGGCAAGCTCGGCTTGCCGGGCTTGCAACTTGAAGAGCCCACATCCGCGAGCGGATGCGGATGGGGAGAGGGAGTAGGCTGCGGCCGCTGCAACATCTGTCCAACCGATAGATGGGTGACATTTTGGACCGGATGGATGGGTGACGGTTTTTTCCGTTTTCATCGGGCAGTTTCTTTGTTCGGCTGAGGGCCGTTTCTCCGTCCCGGCCTGCTCTGCGCA
>JBKQOR010000239.1:0-9802 GCA_052145435.1 Rhodomicrobium sp.
CCGGTTGGAATCAACACCGGCGCGATGTCGAAAGGGATACGCGGGCGCAAGCAAGGCGCGCTCGCAAATTCGGCGGCGCGGGTTGCGGGACGTCATTACGGCGCGGCGATGGGGCTGGTCCGCGCCGGATTGAAGGCGGCATCCGCCTTCGATGCGGTCACGGCAGGGCACGGGCTCGATGTTTCGGGGGCGCTGATGCGCGCCGCGATAGGCCGCCGCGCTCCGCTTGTCTCCCATCGCGCCACGCCCAGGGCAGGCACGAAGGCGCAAAGCTCGAAGGCCGCTCCCGCCGGTGGTGAGCCGCGCGCGGTCTATTTCGCGAGTTGCGCGGGGCAAATGTTCGGACCCGCGCGCAACGACTCCGATGGCGAGGCGATCTCCGCCACGCTGTTCCGTCTGGCCGATAAAGCTGGCCTTTCGATTGCCTCTCCGCCCGGACAGACCGGTCTGTGTTGCGGGCAGCCTTTCGACTCCAAGGGCTTGTCCGCGGAAGCCGGCCGCAAAGCGGAGGAGGCGGTCAGCGCTCTCCTGCGCGCCAGCGAAAACGGCCGATGGCCAGTGTTCAGCGACACGAGCCCTTGCTCGCAGCGGTTGAAGAGCAAAGCGGCCGGGCGTTTGGAGCTGCTCGACATCGCCGAGTTCCTGCACGATCACGTGCTGCCGCGTGTCGATATAGCGGAGCGGTCCAAAGCGCCGGTCGCGTTGCATTTCACTTGCTCGACCCGGCGCATGGGGCTTGAAGGAAAATTGCTGGCAGTCGCGCAAGCTTGCGCTGAGTGTGTTATCGTTCCGCACGATGTCGGCTGTTGCGGTTTTGCGGGCGACAAGGGATTTATGCGGCCGGAAATGAATGCACATGCGCTCCGCTCGCTCGCGCCGGCCATTAAGGGCTGTGCAGCCGGCTATTCGACGAGCCGCACCTGCGAAATCGGCCTCACTGTCCACGGCGGCGTGCAGTACCGCTCGATCGCCCGTCTCCTCGACAGTGTCGCACACCCGCGGCAAGCTAGCTCCGCTCTTCTAACGGATGGGCCTGGAAGCGCTGCTCTGGACCATTCGAAATGATCGCCGCTTTGTCACAGTCACTCAAATTGAGGTCCCGCCATGACAACCGCCCAAGATGACAGCCTCAGCGACGCCGCCACGGAAATTCAAGAATGGACTGACGCGATTTCTTCGGTGATTGCCTTTGAAGGCCCGCAGCGCGCCGACGCCATACTGGACCGCGTTGTGGTTGCCGCGCGCCATTCGGGCGCAAAGCTCCCCTTCGCGGCGAATACGGCCTACATGAATACGATCCCGCCAGATGAGGAGCCGGCGCATCCTGGCGACCGCGCGATCGAGCGGCGAATCAAATCCGCGGTGAGGTGGAACGCCATTGCGACGGTGCTCAAGGCCAACAAAGAGAGTTCCGAGCTCGGCGGGCACATCGCGAGCTTCCAGTCAGCCGCGACCCTTTACGACACTGGCTTCATGCATTTCTGGCAAGGCGCGGAAGGCGCCCACGGCGGCGACTTGATCTACATCCAGGGACATTCGTCACCCGGCATTTATGCGCTCGCGTTCCTCGAAGGCCGGCTGACCGAAGAGCAAATGCTGAATTTCCGTCAGGAAACAGGCGGAAAGGGCTTGCCGTCCTATCCGCATCCCTGGCTGCTGCCGGGCTTCTGGCAGTTCCCAACCGTGTCGATGGGGCTCGGCCCGCTCATGGCTATCTACCAGGCACGGTTCCTGCGCTATCTCGAGGGTCGCGGCCTTGCCAATACCTCGGAGCGGAAAGTCTGGGCATTCATGGGCGACGGCGAGATGGACGAGCCGGAGAGTTTGGGCGCGATCTCGCTCGCGGGCCGCGAAAAGCTCGACAATCTCATCTTTGTCGTCAACTGCAACCTGCAGAAGCTCGACGGTCCAGTGCGCGGAAACGGCAAGATCATCCAGGAGCTTGAGGGCGATTTCCGCGGCTCCGGCTGGAATGTGATCAAGGTCGTTTGGGGCTCGAACTGGGACGAGCTTCTCGCGCGCGACGATCGCGGCAAGCTGCGCCAATTGATGGAGGAATGCGTCGACGGCGAGTACCAGACCTTCAAGGCCAAAAGCGGCGCCTATATCCGCGAGCACTTCTTCGGCAGATATCCCGAGACGGCGGCGATGGTCGCGGATTGGTCCGACGACCGGATCTGGAGCCTCAGGCGCGGCGGGCACGATCCGCAAAAAATGTTCGCGGCCTATCGTGCGGCGGTCCATCATAAGGGGCAGCCGACGGTGATCCTCGCGAAAACGGTCAAGGGCTACGGCATGGGCGAGGCCGGCGAAGGCATGATGATCGCCCATCAAGCGAAGAAGATGGGAATGCAGGCGCTTGTGCAATTCCGCGACCGTTTTCAGCTTCCGTTGACGGACCAGCAGTTAAGCGAGCTGCCCTTCATCCGCTTCGAGGAAGGCTCGCCCGAGCTGACCTATCTGCGCGAGCGCCGCGCGGCGCTTGGCGGCGCACTGCCGAAGCGGCGGCAAAAAACGAGCGTCTCGCTGACTATCCCTCCGCTTACCGCTTTCGAAGCGCAGCTCAAAGGCTCGGACGGCCGCGAAGTCTCGACCACCATGGCCTTCGTGCAGATGCTCACCAAGCTGATGCGCGACAAAAACATCGGCAAGCGGATCGTCCCCATCGTCCCCGACGAAAGCCGCACCTTCGGCATGGAAGGGATGTTCCGCCAGTTCGGGATTTTCAGCCAGGTCGGCCAGCTCTACAATCCCCAGGATGCCGATCAGCTGATGTATTACAAAGAGGACAAGCACGGTCAGGTGCTGGAGGAAGGCATCAACGAAGCCGGCGCCATGGCATCTTGGATCGCCGCGGCAACGTCATATTCGGCTTCCAACGAGCCGATGATCCCGTTTTATGTCTACTATTCGATGTTCGGATTTCAGCGCACCGGCGATCTCGCCTGGGCGGCCGGCGACATGCGCGCGCGCGGCTTCCTGATCGGCGGCACTTCCGGGCGCACAACGCTGAACGGCGAGGGCCTGCAGCACGAGGACGGGCACAGCCACCTGATCTCGGCCACCATTCCGAATTGCATCTCCTACGATCCAGCCTTCGGCTATGAGGTTGCCGTTATCGTGCAGGACGGCCTGCGCCGCATGTATGGCGATCAGGAGGACGTCTATTACTACATCACGACTCTGAACGAAAATTACGTTCATCCGCCGATGCCCGAAGGCGCGGAAGAGGGTATCGTGAAGGGCATGTATCTCTTGAAGCCGTCCAACGCGGAGACAGGCCACAAGGTTCGGCTTCTCGGCTCGGGCGCGATATTGCGCGAGGTGATCGCGGGGGCCGGGCTGCTTGAAAAAGATTTCGGCATCGCAGCCGATATTTGGAGCGTCACGAGTTTCACTGAGCTGCGCCGCGAGGCGCTCGATGTGGAGCGCTGGAACATGCTGCATCCCGAGGAAGAGACGCGCGTTTCCTATGTCTCGCAATGCTTGCCGGACGGCGGCGGCCCCGTCGTCGCCTCCACCGATTACATGAAGCTCTTCGCGGACCAGATCCGGCCTTTCGTCATGGGCAACTACCGGGTGCTCGGCACCGACGGGTTCGGGCGCTCCGACTACCGGCGCAAGCTACGCTCTTTCTTCGAGGTCGACCGCCATTACGTCGCGGTTGCGGCTTTGAAGGCGCTGGCGGACGAGAACAAGATTCCCTCAGCGAAGGTCACCGAGGCGATCCAGAAATACAGTATCGATACAGAACGGCCGAGCCCTGCGCGCGTTTGATCCCGCCGCATCTCCACGCCGCAGCCGCTCATTCAAGGAATAAGCCCATGGCAATTATCGACGTGAAGGTTCCCGACATCGGCGATTTCAAGGAAGTGCCGGTCATCGAACTCCTGGTGAAGCCTGGCGACACCATCAAGCCCGAGGACCCGGTCATCACCCTCGAATCCGACAAGGCGACGATGGAGGTGCCGGCCCCTGCTGGCGGCACGATCGTCGAGATGCTTTTAAAGATTGGCGATAAGGTCAGCGAAGGCACGGCGATCCTCAAGCTGGAGACGAACGCGGCCGCACCGGCCACGGACGGCAAACTCGCCGCCGATAAGGGCAACGGCCATGCTGCTTCCATGCCGGCGCCGGCCCCTGCCCCTGCCCCTGCTTCCACCGCCGGACCAGCGCCAGCGCAACCGGCCAAAACACTTCCGCCTCCCTTTGCCGCCGATTTCGGCAATGTTCACGCAGGCCCGTCCGTCCGGCGCCTCGCGCGCGAGCTCGATATAGACCTGACCAAGATTTCGGGAACGGGAGAGAAGGGGCGGATCACCATAGAGGACGTCAAGGCCGCCCTGAAAGGCCCAGGTACCGGGGCGCCCGCGGGCTCTGGCATTCCGGAAATCCCAGCTCAGGACTTCAGCAAATTCGGCCCCATCGAGGAAAAGCCCCTGTCGCGCACGCGCAAGCTGTCGGGCCCGCATCTGCACCGGTCGTGGCTCAACATTCCGCACGTCACCCATACCGATGAGGCCGATATCACCGATGTCGAAGCCTACCGCAAAACGCTCGATGCGGCGGCCAAGGAAAAAGGCTATCGCGTCACCCTGCTCGCCTTTCTGATTAAAGCAAGCATATCGGCATTGAAGCAATTCCCGGAATTCAACGCCTCGCTGTCTCCTAGCAAGGACAGCCTGATCCTCAAGCATTATTACAATATCGGCGTCGCCGTCGACACGCCCGACGGGCTCGTTGTCCCCGTCATCAAAGAGGCCGACCGCAAAGGCATCACCGAGCTCAGCCAGGAATTGGGAACCGTCTCGAAAAAGATGCGCGAGGGCAAGATCACCCCCGCCGATATCTCCGGCGGGAGCTTTTCGATTTCGAGCCTCGGCGGCATAGGGGGCACGAATTTCACCCCAATCGTCAATGCGCCTGAGGTGGCGATTTTGGGCGTCGTGCGCTCAACGATGAAGCCCGTCTGGGACGGCAAAGCCTTCCAGCCGCGTCTCATGCTGCCGCTTTGCGTCTCCTACGATCACCGGGTGATCGACGGCGCGCTTGCCGCCCGCTTCACGCGCCACCTCGCATCCGTGCTCGAAGATATCCGCCAGCTCCTGCTTTAGGCGCCCGCCGCAACAGCAATTCCGCATTGAGGATAATCGCATGAGCAAGCAAGAGGTCCGCGTTCCAGATATCGGCGATTTCAAGAACGTGCAGATCATCGAGGTGCATGTTGCGCCGGGATCGGCGGTGGAACCTGAAGACCCGTTGATTACGCTTGAATCCGACAAGGCCAGCATGGAGGTTCCGGCCCCGGCGGCGGGAACGGTCGCGGAACTTAAGGTCAAAGTTGGCGATCGCGTGTCGGAGGGCGATCTCATCCTTATGCTTGAGGCGGCGGCCTCGAAACCCGCCGGGCTGCCGGCCGAGGCTCCAAAAGCCGCGGCACCGGCTTTGGTCTCCGCGCCTCAGGCCGCCGCAACCTTTTCCGGCGCCGCCGGGCTCGAATGCGATGTGCTGGTGCTGGGCGCCGGGCCGGGCGGGTATTCGGCGGCCTTCCGGGCGGCGGATCTCGGTTTGAAGACCGTTCTCGTGGAACGCTATCCCACGCTTGGCGGCGTCTGCCTCAATGTCGGTTGCATTCCGTCGAAAGCGCTGCTGCACATTGCAGCACTAATCGAGGAAGCGAAAACCATGACGCACCATGGCGTGAGCTTCGCGCCGCCGGAAATCGATCTCGGCAAGCTGCGTGCCCGGAAGGATCAGGTGGTCGGCAAGCTCACCGGCGGCCTCGCAGGCATGGCGAAGGCACGCAAAGTCACCGTGATCCAGGGGGTTGGCCGCTTTCTCGATCCCCATCATCTGCAAATCGAGGGACAGGACGGCGCGGCAGGCGAGACGGTCAAGTTCAAAAATGCGATCATCGCGGCCGGTTCCGAAGCGGTGAGGCTGCCCTTCATGCCGGACGATCCGCGCGTCGTCACCTCGACGGGCGCGCTGGCGCTGCGGTTCCTGCCAAGTTCGATGCTGGTCGTCGGCGGCGGCATTATCGGGCTTGAGATGGCCACCGTCTATGCCGCGCTCGGTGTCCGCATCGATGTCGTGGAGCTGCTGGACGGGCTCATGGCGGGCGCCGACCGCGACCTAGTGAAGGTCTGGGAAAAGAAATACGCCTCCCGCTTCGGCCGCGTGATGCTCAAAACCAAGTGCACCGCGGCGAGGGCTGAAAAGGACGGCATCCACGTAACGTTCGAAGGCGAGAACGCGCCAGAAGAGCAGCACTACGATCTCGTGCTCGTCGCCGTGGGCCGCGCGCCCAATGGCCCCAAGATCGGGGCCGAAAATGCGGGCGTCGCCGTGACGGACCGCGGTTTCATCGACGTCGATAGGCAAATGCGGACGAATGTGCCCCATATCTTTGCCATCGGCGATATTGTTGGCCAGCCGATGCTGGCTCATAAAGCGGTGCATGAGGGGCACGCCGCGGCGGAAGCGGCGGCAGGCAAGAAAAGCACGTTCGAGCCCCGCCAAATCCCGTCCGTCGCCTACACCGATCCCGAGGTTGCCTGGGCCGGTGTCACCGAAGATGAATGCAAGGCGCGCGGGCTGAAATACGGCAAAGCGGTATTCCCCTGGGCTGCTTCAGGCCGGGCCATCGCCAATGGGCGCGACGAGGGTTTTACGAAGCTCATCTTCGATCCCGAAACGCACCGTGTCATTGGCGGCGGCATCGTTGGCACCAATGCCGGCGATCTCATCAGCGAAATCTGCCTTGCCATCGAGATGGGGGCCGATGCCGCCGACATCGGACACACGATCCATCCCCATCCCACGCTTTCCGAATCGATCGGGATGGCGGCGGAAGTTTTCGAGGGCGTCTGCACGGATTTGCCGCCGATGCGGCAGAAAGCAAGCTGAGGTCCCTGTGGAGAGGAATAAACGCGCATCGCGGACATCAAGTTGCCAGCGGCGCCCGCACCACGAGGACTATCCGCGCCTGAGAGGGACAAAACATGGGTAACGCAATGGACAGCTCCGCCGCACCGCGCGTTGGGCTCTTCGTCACCTGTCTCGTGGACCTTGTCCGGCCGCAGACAGGCTTTGCCGCCCTCAAGCTCCTGGAGCAAGCCGGCTGCGCCGTCGAGGTCCCGCTCGCGCAAACCTGCTGCGGCCAGCCGGCTTTCAACTCGGGAGCAACCGATACCGCGGCCGGTCTGGCGCGGCAACTCATCGAGCAGTTCGAATCCTTCGATTACGTGATCGTCCCGTCAGGCTCGTGCGCCGGCATGATCAAGGCGCACTACCCCGAAGCGCTGGCCGGCGATCCAGTGTGGCTGGCACGTGCGCAGGCGCTCGCGGCCAAAACCTGGGAGCTGATGAGCTTCCTTGTGGATGTGCGCGGTTTTAAGCCTCGCGGTGTCGAGTTGCAAACGACCGCGACGTACCATGACAGCTGCGCAGGGTTACGCGAGCTCGGCATCTTCGAACAGCCTCGCGCCCTGCTCGGCGCGGTTGAGGGGCTCGAACTGAAGCCCCTAGCAGGCAACGACGTTTGCTGCGGCTTCGGCGGAACGTTCTGCGTCAAATATCCGGCGATCTCCAACGCAATTGTTGGCGAGAAGGCGCGCGCCATCGACGCCACGGGCGCAGAACTGCTGCTCGGCGGCGACCTTGGATGCCTGATGAATATGGCGGGCAAGCTCAAGCGCGATGGCTCGAAAGTCCGTGCGATGCATGCCGCGGAAATCCTGGCCGGCATGGGCGGCGGTCCGGCACTCGGCGAGGAGAGCTAGTTTCATGCACAACGCCCGGCAATCGTTTAAAAAAAGGTCGGACGCTGCGCTATCCGATCCAAAGTTGAAAATCGCCATCGAGCGGACCGCGGGCACGGCCGAACGGAAACGCGCCGAGGCGGTGGCCGGTTTCCCGCAATTTGCAGCGGCGCGCGAGCGCGGCCGGGCCATCAAGGATCACGTGATCGCCAATCTCGACTATTATCTGCAGGAGTTCGAACGCAATGCGCTGGCGTCGGGCGCCAAAGTCCACTGGGCGCGTACATCGGACGAGGCCTGCCGCATTGTCATAGACATCTGCAAGAACGCGGGCGCAAAGAGCGTCACCCGCTCCAAGTCGATGCTCGGCGAGGAGATCGGTTTGCCGCACGCTCTCCTGGAAGCGGGCATCGAGCGCGTGGAGACGGATCTCGCCGAGCACATCGTGCAGCTCGCCGGCGAGACGCCGTCGCATATTGTGTGGCCGGCGATGCACAAGACCCGTGAGGACGTGGCGGAGCTGTTCAAGGCCAAGCATAGCCATCCTCCCCAGACCGATGACATTCCCAGCATGGTGCAAAGCGCGCGCCGCGAACTCAGGCAAAAATTTCTCTCGGCCGATGTTGGCATCTCGGGAGCGAATTTTCTCATCGCCGATACGGGCGCTGTCTGCGTCGTAACCAACGAAGGCAATGCCGAGCTGACCACGACCCCGCCCAGAACGCATATCGTCACGGCCGGGATCGAAAAGCTGGTCCCCTCGATCGATCATGCGTTCGTGCTGCTGCGGCTGCTCGTCCGCTCGGCGACGGGCGGCGATTTCACGCAATACACAACGTTCCATTGCGGCCCCAAGCGGAAGGGCGACGCCGACGGCCCGGACGATTTTCACATCGTTCTTGTCGACAACGGCAGGACGCGCATGCTGGCAAACGGGCTCAAGGACATGCTGCGGTGCATCCGCTGCGGCGCCTGTATGAACCATTGCGTGGTCTACCGGCAGATCGGCGGACACGCCTATGGCTCGACCTATCCGGGACCCATGGGTTCGGTGCTGACCCCCGTCTTCGATGGTCTGGAGAAGTCGCGCGATCTGCCTCGCGCCTGCACGCTCAACGGAAAGTGCCAAGAGGTTTGCCCAGTCGAAATACCGCTGCCGGCGTTGCTGCGCGGCTGGCGGGATCGAAGCTGGCGGGAGGGCCTGGAGCCCCCGGTTGTGCGCCTTGGCATCGGCGGCTGGGCGTTCGCAGCGCAGCGTCCGGCTTTGTACCGCCTAAGCACCGTTTTCGCCGTCAAATGGATGCGGCTGTTTCGCAAGCGCGGCTGGATTCGCAGCATGCCGCTCGCCGGCGGGTGGACCTTGTACCGCGATTTCCCGGCACCCGCGCGCACCACCTTCATGCAGGCCTACAAGGCCTACCGCAGGGAGCAAAAGCGATGACCGCAGCACGCGAAGCGATCCTTCAAGCCGTGGCCAAAGCGCTCGGCCGCACCGCCTCCGACGCGAACTCGATTGGGGCCGAGGCGCGTGCACTCCTCGATGCCCCGGATGCCGTGCGGCCAGTGGCGGGCCCGGCGAGTTTAGCCGAGAGCTTTGTGCAACGCGTCACTGGCCCCAAAGTCGCTGCCACGGCAGTCCGGGTATCTAGCCTCGCGGGGTTACCCGGGGCAGCCGCCCGTTATCTCGCCGCGAAAGGGCTCGATGCCAGGGTCGCGCTGCAGCCGGTGGCCGCGCTCACCGCCCTCGATTGGGCGCAAGCAGGCATCGGACTCTCCAACATGATCGATGAAGGTGTCGTGGTGGGCTTGGCACGCTGGGGCATCGCCGAAACCGGCTCGGTGGTTTTCCACTCGGCAGCCGATACGCCGATCCTATTCAACTTCCTGCCCGCGGTTCATATCGTGGCGGTCCATGCCGATGCGATCGTGCAGCACATGGAAGATTATGCCGCCGCGGCGCGCGCTGCCGGCGACCCTGCGCCGCGTAACGTCTGCCTGATCACCGGAGCCAGCGGCACCACGGACATTGAAGGCAGTCT
>JBKQOR010000240.1:0-28172 GCA_052145435.1 Rhodomicrobium sp.
CATGTTGTCTCCTACGCTGACGACTTCGTCATCCTCAGCCGCGGGCACGCGGCCGAGGCGCTGGCGTGGACGCGCGGCGTGATGGCGCGGTTGGGACTTACCCTCAACGAGGCGAAGACATCGCTGAGGGATGCCCGGCACGAGCGGTTCGACTTCCTTGGATATTCCTTCGGCCCGCATTGGCGCCGCCGGGATGGCCGCAAGTATCTGGGTGCGAGCCCGTCGAAGAAAAGCGTCGCAAGGCTCAGGAGCAAGGTGCGCGGTCTCCTTGTACCTGGTAATCCAGGAACCTGGGACGAGGTGCGCGGCCAGCTCAATGCCCTGTTGCGGGGTTGGCCGGGATACTTCAGCTACGGCGCCCGGAAAGCTGCATACCGTGCCGTCGATCGCCATACCGGTGAGCGCGTCCGAGGCTTCCTCGCCCGGCGGCATAAACTTCGCAGTCGCGGCACCGCCATGTTCTCCGATTCCCGTGTGTTCGGTGAGCTTGGAGTGCGAAGCCTTTTGCGAACCCAGAGCCCATCGTTGCCGTGGGCCTTGCCATGAAGCCAGCCGGAGAGCCGGATGCGGGAAATCCGCACGTCCGGTTCGATGAGCGGGGAGAGGAAACGGAACGAAGACCTAAGGCCCCGAGACACCGCGCCTCTCCTCGACTCTACTGAGCCGAAGTGGCCGCTATGCGTATCCGGCTCACACAGGGGGCGCTCAAGACGGCAACACCTCAAAACCGGACTCTGTTTTTTGCCGCTGGGCGATTGGGAACGGCATGCTCCGGTTGAGCGCGGCCGATTGCGGCCTGCGCGAGCGGCGCCATGATCCGGTAGCCGGCGGGAGTGGGGTGCAAGCCATCCTCCGAGAGGTCCCGCTTCACGTGCCCGCCGGCGCCGCGCATGGCAGCGAAGTAATCCACGAACTCGCAACCGCGGGCAGCGCTGTACTCTTTCAGGTAATAGTTCAGAGCCGCAATCTGTTCAGGTGGATGCTTCAGGAGGTTGTAACGCGATAAGGGCGTGGCTTTATGCGGCGGCGGAAGCAGCGAAGAGAATATGATGGGCACGCCATTTGCGTGCGCGATCTCCGTCATGGACGCAAGGTTCGCCTCGATGTCCTCGAGGCGCATTGGGCCGGTATTGCCGCCGATGTCGTTGGTGCCCGCGTGGATGAGGATGGCACGGGGCCGAAGCGCGACGGCGTCTTGCCGGAACCGGATCAGCATTTGCGCGGTCGTTTGACCGCAGATACCGCGATTGAGGTAGGGCTTGCCGGGGAAATACTCGTCCAACCGCCATGCTTCGGTGATGGAATCCCCGAAAAAGACGACGCGGCCCTCGTCCGGGGAGGGCGGCGGCAGCGCGGCATTGGCGTCGCGGTAGCGGGAGAGCCCGGCGAAATCGTCCCGCAACGAGTCCGCCCAGGATTTGCGCCATGCCTGAAAATCCTCCTCGAAGCCCGGCATATATGCCTTTTCACCAGCCGTTTGTGTCATCCCGTGCGCGGCGCAGCGCGAAGCGGTGCTCCGCAGACACGGGATCTTGCAACATGCAGGCGTCTGCAAAAATCCCGTGTCTGCACAGCGGCAATACGTACCGCAGTGCGCACGGGATGACAACAAAGGCGCAGCGTCATTTCATGCCGTGAGCCACGTACGGGATGACGCGGAAGCAATCTCAAGACCGGCGCGCAAATTTGTTCCACGGCGGTTGCAATCGGCACGCGGATCTGAATGGATCGGCCGGCGCAATTTGGAGGTTCAGCCGCGATGGTTCCTATTCTCGAGACCTCCCGCCTTGTGCTGCGTCCGGTCGAGCTGGCCGATGCGGCCGCGGGGCAGGAATTATTTCCGCGTTGGGAGATCGTGCGATATTTAAATGCGAAGGTGCCGTGGCCCTACCCGGAGGACGGGGTTCTGCAATTTTATCGCGGCATTCTCTTGCCGGCCGTGGAGCGGGGCGAGCAATGGGCTTGGGCCATCCGCCTCAAGGGCGGGCCGGACCATATGATCGGCGCGATCAACCTCTCGGCGGACCGGGACGACAACCGCGGCTTTTGGCTCGGTTTGCCATGGCAGGGGCAGGGGCTGATGGCGGAAGCCTGCGAAGCGGTGACGGAGTTTTGGTTCAACACGCTCAAGCAAGAGCGGTTGCGCGTTTCGAAGGCGGTTCCGAACGTGGCCTCCCGCCGTGTCTCGGAGAAGCAAGGCGCCCGGCTCGTCGCAGTGGAAGAGCGCGACTTCGTCTCCGGCCGGTTTCCAACCGAAATCTGGGAACTGACCCGCGAGGAGTGGAACAGCCGGGGAGCCGGCGGTTAAGCTGCAAGCGCTTCGCTAATGCGAAAGGGCCGATCCTGTGCTAAGGCTGCGCCGCTTTTCCAAGCCAAGGCAAGCGATTCGATCATGAGCAGCACAAGCCCCTCGATTTCCCTTCCGCAAGGCGTCGCGGCCAGGCCTAAAGGCAGCGTGACGGCCATGGCGCTTTCGGCGCTTGGCGTCGTCTTCGGCGATATCGGCACGAGCCCGCTCTATACGCTCAAGACAGTGCTGGCGGTGAACGGCAGCGGAGCCATCGGCCGCACGGCGGCGCTCGGCAGCCTGTCGCTCATCGTGTGGACGCTGATCGTGATCACCTCGATCAAATACGTCTCGGTCGCGATGCGCGCGGACAATCATGGCGAAGGCGGCATCATGGCGCTGATGGCGCTGCTTGGCGGCCGGAAGAAAAAGCGCGGCGTGATCGTCGCGTTCGGGCTGTTCGGCGCGGCGCTGATTTACGGGGACGGCGCGATCACGCCCGCGATCTCGGTGCTTTCCGCGCTTGAGGGGCTTTCGATCCTGACGCCGGCGTTCGATCCCTACATCGTGCCGATGACGGTGGCGGTTCTCGTCGTGCTGTTCCTGGTGCAGCCGCGCGGAACGGAACGGATCGGCAAGATGTTCGGGCCGGTCATGCTCGTCTGGTTCCTGGCTATCGGCGTGCTCGGCCTCTGGGGGATCGTGCAAAATCCATCCGTGCTCGCCGCGCTGAACCCGTTTCTGGGGCTTCGCTTTCTGTTTTCGGGCGGCGCGGCCTCATTTCTCGTGCTCGGCGCAGTGTTTCTCTGCGTCACAGGCGCGGAAGCCCTCTACGCCGATATGGGCCATTTCGGCCGCTTTCCGATCCAGCTCGCCTGGTCGGCCGTGGTCTTCCCCTGTCTCGTCCTCAACTATGCGGGGCAAACGGCGCTTGTGCTGAACGGCACGCAGGCCGGCGAAAACATCTTCTACGCGCTTTGCCCCAAAGCGTTGCTTATCCCCTATGTCGCGCTGGCAACCGTTGCGACGATCATCGCGAGCCAGTCCATCATTACCGGCGCGTTCTCGATGACGCGGCAGGCGATCCAGCTCGGCTGGCTGCCGCGCCTGCGCATCACCCAGACTTCGGCAACGGGCTACGGGCAGATTTACGTCGGTGCCGTGAACTGGCTCATGATGGCCGTCACCATCGCGCTCACGCTGTTCTTCAAGAAATCCGAGAATCTCGCCGCGGCCTACGGTATCGCGGTCTCGGCTACGATGCTCATGACCTCGGTGCTTCTCTTCATCGCGATGCGGGAGCATCTGCGCTGGAGCTTGGCGGCGAGCGTGGCCGCCTCCGCCTGCTTCATTGTGGTCGACACAGCGTTTTTTGCCGCGAACTCCGTCAAAATCGCCGAAGGCGGCTATGTTCCGCTTGCGCTTGCCGCGCTTGTTTATGGCGCGATGTGGGTCTGGCATACCGGGCGCGAAGCCGTGACGCACGCAATCACCTCGAAGCCTATTCCCATCGAGCGGTTCATGGCGGATCTCGAAAAGAAGGGCATCCCGCGCGTGCCGGGCACCGCGGTGTTCCTCACCCGCTCGAAGCGCGGCGCGCCTCCGGTGATGGCATGGCACGTCAAGCATAACCGCGCGCTGCACGAGAAGATCATGGTGATCAACATCTCGATCGAGCCGGTGCCGTGGGTGCGCCCGGAGGACCGGCTGCACTTCTTCCAGGAAGCGCCCAACTTCTGGCGCGCGACGGCCAATTTCGGCTTCATGGAGCGCCCCGATATTCCGGCCCTGCTGCGGGAAGCCAAGGACAGGGGCTGCACCATTCTGGTAGACGACGTAACCTATTATGTCGGCCGCGAAACGGTCGTGTCCCGCGAGGACGGCGAGGGGCTTCCGCCGTGGATCGAGAGCCTCTATGCCGCGATGCAGCGGAACGCCACGCACGTGACCGACTTCTTCCGGCTGCCCGCCGATCAGGTGGTGGAGATCGGGCGGCAGATTGCGATCTAGCGGTTAGAGCCTAACGCTTGGCACCCGGTATGTTAGGCCGGGGTCGGGCCGGCAACAGACATTCCGATGGTGAGACAAACGCAGGCTCACTCCACGTAGGAATCAGACACGGTGCCCTAATGCCGCAGCAGCGACAGGAGAAGGAGAAGCGCGAGGAGCGCGGCCACGCCCTGACAGACTTGGAGTGGCGCACGTTCATAGAGCGTTCGCGGCCCGCGGACCGCTAATGGCGCGCGCGCCGGTCCTGTCTCCATCTCCGCTGCAAATTCGTTCATGTCGCGAAAACGTTCCCTGGGATCGATTGCGATGGCTCGCCCAAGTGCAGCCTGGAGCCAAGCAGGAAGGTCCGGACGTAGGGCGGAGAGCGCCGCCGGCCGGTCTCGGCGCGACGGACTGGTGGCGTCGGGATTGCCGTAAGGGAACTCGCCGGTGAAGGCACGGAACATGGTGACACCCAGGGCATAAATGTCGGTAGCCTCATTCCCAGGTTCGCCGGCAAACATTTCGGGCGCCATATAACCAGGGGTGCCCGGAATGTCCTCGGGCGGGAAATCCTCCAGTCCAGGAATGCGCACCACCCCGAGATCGATCAGCTTGAGCGATCCTCCGCCTTCCAGAATCACGTTGTCCGGCTTGATGTCGCGATGGATGATGCCTGCGCGGTGGAGCGCCGCTGCACCTCGGGCCAACTTTATCGCGATATTCCGTCCCTCCTCCAAACCCAGCAAAGGGCGGCGTGCGAGACGTGTCTCCAGAAGTTCGCCTTGATAAAGCGGCCTGACGATATAAAGGCAGGTTTGCCGCCCCGGCGGCAGCTCGATGATACGGCCGACCCACGGGCTATGGATTTGCGCGCCCACCCATGCCTCGCGCACGAATGCCGCGCGGTACGTGGCCACGGCCGCGACCTGGGGCTTGGGAAACTTCAACACCACCTCACCACCCTCGACCTCGTCAACCGCGCCGAATAGGCGGCTGTATCGGCCGTCCGACACAAGCACTTTGAGCACGAAACCGTCGACCGTCTCGCCTTCGACCGGCAGCGGAATCATCGGCGGTTGCATTGTAGTGGCGCTAATATCGGACGATTCCGCCGCCGGCAGCCCGGTAACGTCGACCACCAGAGCCGTGCAGTTGTCGGTGCTCCCCGATTCCAGCGCCGCCGCAACCAGTGCGCGCGCGGAATCGTCGGAAGCAGAGCGCTCGCGCAGGATGTCCGCGATGGTTTCGACCGTTAGGAAACCGTGCACACCGTCGCTACACAGGAGGAAGCGGTCGTGCCGCGCTAGCGGCTGGGTGGCGTAGTCTAGCCGTACCTCCGTCTCCACGCCAAGCGCGCGGCTAAGGATGTGTGGCCTGCCGGTGCCCACGTCCCGCACATGGTCGATCGTAAGGCAGGTGAGGCGGTCGCCCCCTAGCCGATAGGCACGCGTATCGCCAGCATGCAGCACGTGCGCGACTCGCCCGCGAAGCACGAGCGCCGTAAAGGTGCATCCCATCCCCGCGAACTTGGGGTCGCGCCGGCCTTGGGCATAGATCCAGCCATTGAGCGCGTTTAGGACGCTGGCCGCCGCACGCCGCACTTCCATGGTCTCGGGCAGGTCGCAAAATCCATCCAGAAAGCCACGCACTGCGGTCTCGGCTGCCACGCGCCCCCCCATCGCGCCCCCAATTCCATCGGCGATCGCCGCCACTATGTCACGGCGCGGTTCTGGCAGCTCGAAGCCGAAAACGGCGCCAGCGAAATCCTCGTTGCGTTTGCGCGGTCCAGTTTCGGATGCGAACCCCACGCTTGCTTTAACGCCGGAAACCCGCTCAACCATCGCCACCGCTCCGATTTCCGCTGGGCTGTTGGCAGCCGGTGTCATGGCGCAGCGATAGCGCAGATTTCAATTCCGCGATCGCGGCTTCAATTCTCCAGTTTGCATCGATCATGGAGGAAATTGCCGCCAGTGGCTGACGCTAGGATTACCGTAAGATTTCCGGATTTGCGATCAAGCCTGTAGTTCCAGCCGTCCGCCGCGTCGCGCCACGAAATCTCAGTATCGCTGATACGAGCCGGATTGGAGTCCACAGTACTCCGATCGTAGTCAATCCTGATCTGCCAGCTCGCACCGCTGACCGGATTGGTGCAGGTAATTGCGGTCTCGCCGCGCTGCATTTCAGCGCTAACGGCGGGGACGTTAATAGCGATCGCCAAGGCGCCGAGTCCTGCCACAATCGGCCGGCCCAGAAGCCCGATCTGCTTGCCCATCTTGTGATCAAAATGCATTTCTATTAGTCATCCTGCCAAATACTCGGCCACAGCTTCCTCAGAGAACATATACTTATTAAACGTTCAATTTGGTGGCATATTTTTTGCAAACTTATGATCGCCGCCCTGTGTGACGCATTGGGCTGTTTTTGGAGGAAAGGCACATGGCACTTGTAGCATCCCCACAATGGCTTGACACTGGAAATAACGCTTGGCAGCTCGCGGCCGCAACTTTCGTCGGTCTGCAGAGCATTCCCGGGCTGACCGTTCTGTATGGCGGCATCGTCAAAAAGAAATGGGCAATAAACTCCGCCTTCATGTCGATATACGCTTTCGCTTCGGTTCTCGTCGTCTGGGTGCTTTTCGACTACAACATGGCGTTTGGGCCTAAATGGCTCTCGTTCCACGACAACGCGTTCCTCGGCACTCCAAGCTTGGCGACGTCGGCCGCGTTTACCACCGGCCAGGCGACCATTCCGGAGGCGGCATCGGGCATGCCGGCCCTCACCTTTCCTATGGCGACCCTGATTTTCTTCCAGTTCGTGTTCGCCGCCATTACCGTCATCATTCTCGCAGGTTCCGTGCTTGGCCGCATGAATTTCACGGCGTGGATGATCTTCTGTCCGGTGTGGATGACCCTTGTCTATACGGTGGGGGCATTTAGTCTATGGGGCGGCGGCTGGCTCGCCGGTCTGGGCGTGGCAGACTTCTCGGGCGGTTATGTCATCCATCTTGCCGCCGGAACTTCCGGATTCGTCGCGGCTGCGGTGATTGGCCCGCGTCTGCAACAGGATCGCGAGCATTTCCCGCCAAATAGTTTGTTGATGACGCTGGTCGGTGCCGGCATCCTGTGGCTGGGTTGGAATGGCTTCAATGGCGGCGATCCCTATTTTGCCAACGCCGATGCCGGCGCGGCGGTGCTCAACACGAATACTGCCACCGCGGTAGCCCTGCTGGTCTGGACGATCATGGACAAGATGGCCTATGGCAAGCCGTCGGTGCTTGGTGCCGTCAACGGCATGATCGCGGGCTTGGTGGCAATCACCCCCGGCGCTGGTTACGTGGATGGCTGGGGCGCGATCATCACCGGCGTGTGCGCCGGTATCATTCCGTGGCTCGCCATGAACGTATTGCAAAAAACCAGCTTCATGATGAAAGTGGACGATACCCTGAGTGTGTTCTCGACCCACGGAGTGGCGGGGCTCACCGGCGGTTTGCTCGTGGGCATCCTCGCGAACCCAGGCATGCTTCAATACATTGGCACCGACAAAGAGGCGCCCGGCATCAATGTAACAGGCTTGCTCTACGGCAACCATGCACAACTCCTGCTTCAGGCTGAAGGAGCAGCGTTCATCATCGTCTATAACGTGATAGCGACCTTCGTCATCCTCAAAGTCATCTCGATCTTTGTACCGCTGCGTATGGATGAGGCAACGCTGAAGGTGGGAGACGACGCGGTTCACGGCGAGACGGCCTATGCGATTGGCGTGGAAGGCGAGTAGCCGGCCCCGCCCGGTTTCCTCGCACCGGTGCATTGGTTTTGCATCCCGTTATTGCCAACATAACCAGGCTTCGGTTTACGTTGGCTGTGGCCGCTTATTAACTTTATCCGCCCATTCCTCGGGACCTGTATTCTGGTTCCGAGGTGCTGACAAACGTCCGGCACGTTCCTACGTGTTACAGGAAGCCGGAGAAGCATCAATGTTCACATCGGTGAGAGAACCCGCCTCCGGCTCATCGGCGTGGCCGTGTCAAATGCGACAATGCAGCTGTTGTGCGCCAGCCGGGTAATAAACCCATGTCCCCCAAAATACCTGGCCTAATAAGGCCACCTTCACCCCAAACTATTGAGGCCTACCGGGCAGCTGTACGCGCGTATCGGACTTCATACCGGCCCCTGAAACATCAAGGCGCCCGGGATGATCTTTTGATCCCGATGACTGCTGCAGCTGCCGCCGTAAAAAAATTACGGCCGGACTTAACAGACAGCGAAACTGAAGCCTTGGCGCAAGATGCAATAACTTGGGCTGAACAGGTCCCTAACGAGTGCTTTTGGGATCTCTAACCCGAAGTTCCTCGGGGCGCACTGAGGAACTTCGGGTTAGACTTCGACCGCGAGTGTCTGTCCTTTTTGAACGGAAGCAGCTTAAGCCCCCCTGATCCTGTCCTTGCTGCCGGAGACTCCCTGTTCCTTTCCGCGTTCGCTCACGAATGCGGATGCTTCGAGTTGCAAGCTCGCCAAGGCGAGCTCGCTGGGAAAAACCGGACAGACCCTCGGAACGCCGGGATCGCGCGAAGCTTGCAGTTCCCCCGTCCTCCATTATCCGCCAAAACCGCTCTCACGCTTGGCATAAGCATCGCGTGCGATAAGCACGAAGCCCAAGTCTGCGATTGGAGAGACGTTCATGTATCAGTTCGCCTATTCCGCGATCTGCGAAGAGTTGCCTGCCCCTGCTAGCCCGCCATCTCATTATCATATGCTACCGGATGCCGTTGAATTGCTCGAAGCCGCCGATAGAGCCCGCCCCGCGTCTCACGAACAGCTACAGCTCCTCTCGGATTTCCGGCGGCTCTGGCTCGCGATCGCGAACGATCTCATCCACGCCTGCCATGAGCTTCCCGCGGAATCGCAAACAAGCATGCTTTCCGCCGCGAACGGGGTTCTCGAAGAGATCGAGCGCCGCCGCTTCAAAGGAGCCCGCGCCGCGCGGGGCCGCGCGAAAACACTTGCCTCGGAGCTGCTACTGTGACAACGCCCGGCATGTTCCTTCCTGGGTACGCCCGCGATACCGCGCCGGAAGGGATTGCGGAAATCGAGCGGACGCTCGGCGCAGCACTCCGGGATTTTGCCTCGGAGCTCCGGCTCGCCGACGCCGCCGATTTCGCAGCCTTCATCCGCATCGGGCACATGCCGAATTTGCACGCCATCGTGCAATCGTCCGCCGAGCTTTATTTCAAGCCCGGTACGATCGAACTCGCAGAGCCGGGCGAGCTTGAACTCGGCTGGTTCGCCCCGCCGCTCGTCACGCTGCCCATGAAGTTCCGTCATGCCGGCGTGCGGGTGTATTTCAGGCTGCGGCTCGCCGCACTTTCGGCTGCGGTGGAAGTCGAATCGATCACGGCAGAAGGCGACGCCCCCGGTGGCGACCTGAACCGCAGCCTTCAGCGCGCGCTTGAAGCCGCGCGCATCGTCCGCGCGGATTCGCCTCGCGCCTGAACGCGGCACCCGCCTTCGCGCCCGCGTAAACTTGGAATCGCCGTCATTGCGAGCGAAGCGAAGCAATCCAGGACTAACGCCGTGAAACACCTCTGGATCGCCACGGCGGCTTAAGCCGCCTCTCGATGACGGCTGCGTCCGATTAAACGCGCGATGCGCTAGCGCCCGCGTTTGCGCCAGCTCTCGATCTCGGCGATCTCCGCTTCGGGCCGGACAGTGACGATGCGGCGCTCCCCAAGAAACACCTCGCCGCTTTCGCCATCGATGGAGAGCCAATCGCCTTCCTTGATCGTGTGGCCTGAAATCGCCGCCTGCCGCGAGGTTGCATCGACGGCAAGCCCGGCACAGCCGGCAATGCAAGCCTTGCCAAGCTGGCGTGCCACCACGGCGGCGTGAGCGGTCCGCCCGCCGCTGGCCGTCAAGATGCCGGCAGAAACCGCAAAGCCCGCAACATCGGCCGTGGATGTGTCGGGGCGGATCAGGACGATTGGCCCTGCCGTCCGCCCGGAAAGCTCAACGGCGCGCGCGCTTTCGAATACAGCGCGCCCGCTCGCAACGCCGGCCGACGCCGGAGTGCCGGTTGCAAGCGCGGCCGCCTCCCCTTCGAAGCGGGTGACGGCGGCGGCTTCAAAGTCTATTTGGGCAGCCCGCTTGGCGCCTTCGTCCCGATCGATGGCCCCTTCATGCACCAGATCGATCAGCACGCGCAGCGCGGCGCGCGGCGTCCGCTTAGCCGGGCGCGTTTGCAGAAAATAGAGCGTGCCGTCCTCGACGGTAAATTCGATATCCTGCATGTCGCGGAAATGGCTTTCCAGCCGCGCGGCTCCCTCTTCGAGCGCCTGCGCAGCTTCCGGTAGCCGCTCCTTAAATGTTTCCGGGTGAGTCATCGTTCTCCGCCCCGAGACGACGTCCTCGCCCTGAGCGTCGAACAGAAAATCGATGTAGAGCCCTTTGGCTCCCGTCGCTGGGTTGCGGGTAAAGGCAACGCCTGCCCCAGAGCGTCCGCCGCCATTGCCAAAAACCATCGCCTGCACCGTAACCGCGGTTCCAGCCAGCCCCCCCAACCCGTAGAGACGCCGGTATTCGCGCGCTCTTTCGCCTTCCCACGACCGGTAGACAGCCTTGGCGGCCGTTTCGAGCTGCTGATAGGGATTGCTGGGGATCGGCTCGCCCAAGAGAGCCGCGGCTTCGTCGAGAAATGTAGCGGTGAGACGTTCAAGCGCTTCCGGATCGAGCTCGCTTTCACTCGCGGCGCCCTCGGCCTTTATGGCAGCGCCAAGCTTGGCCGCGAATACATCGCTGCCTTTAGCGCCGGCGACCTCGGTATAGGATTGCACAAAACGGCGATAGCTATCCCAGGCGAGGCGCGGATTGCCTGTCACCCGGATAAGTCCGTGCACGGTCCGGGGCGTCATGCCGGTGTTCAGGACAGTGTCGAGCATACCGGGCATCGAGCGGGCAGCGCCAGACCTCACCGAGACGAGAAGAGGAAGGCGTGCGCCGCCGAAAACGCGCCCCGTCGCGCGCTCCAGCTCGCCAATGCCCTTCGACAACATGCGCCGGAGCAGCTCCTCCGTGCGGCTATCGCCGGCATTCATGGGTTTGCAGAGCCGCGTCGAAATAACAAAGGCGGGCGGAACCTTCAGCCCGAGCCTTGCCATTTGCCATAGATTCGCGGCCTTGGAGCCGGCAAGCTCCGCTGTCAGCGGAGCGCCCTCGCTCCCGGCGCCGGCGATAAACAGATCGTTCTCCGGCGAAAGGGTGCTCATGACGGAAACTCGCCGAGTACGCGGTCGCGCAGGGCGAAGGCGGCATGAGCCAGGCGATCGGTCGCCGATTCGAGAGCCCGGCCGATCTCCATCCTGAGCACGAGCATACGCGCATCGGACCCGCTCGAAATGAAGGCGGCCATGGCCTTTCTCAGCGCCTCGTCCGCGTTTCTTTCCTCCAGCATGACAGCATCGATAGCCCGGAGCGCGTCCGTGACATCGGCCTGCAGGCCCTCGGGCAAATTGTGCGCGGCTTCCACCGCGCGGATCATATGCGCGATGCTTTCGACGGCGATTTCCGCCAGTCCGGCAAGGGGGACGAGATCCTCGTCCTGACCCTCGCACTCGGGGGCTAGGCTCAAGAGAAACGCTGCCTCCTCCAAAATGTCGTTTGCGTCCTCGGCGCTATTTGCGACCGTCCTAACGGGCTCGCCGGATCGAGGCAACCGCGAAGCGATGCCGCGGGCCTCGACGGTGAGTGCGTCGGCCTTATGCTCGAGGCGGCGGGCTTGGTCCGCGAGCGTGCTCCGGCCGCCCGCTGCCCGATTGTCGCGTATCGCGTCCAAAATGAGACCGGCCATCATCCGCGAAACGCCGAGATGCCGCCCGATCACGGTAAAAAGCGATCCTTCCATCGATTCGAATTGAGAGACGAACCGGGCCCGGATCTCATCCTTCAACAGCCGGACGGAAAGGCCCGCGGAAAGGCCTTCGCTCGAAACCCTCAAAGTATGCTTTAGAAACTCGGCTGTCTCCTTGGCGCCAAGCGCGGCGTCGAGCCGCTTGCCATAGGGAACGTGCCCGGCGCCTCCGCTGCGCACGGCCTCGTAGATCAATTCCGCGCCGCCAAGCTCCAGGAAGCCGCGATGGCCGTAATCGTGGGCTGCAGCCCAGCGCAGCACACCTATCGCAGCCTCATCGTCCACGAAATTGCGCAAGGCCTTCCTGGCCTTGTTCCAGTCGATCATGAAGACGAGGCGCGATCCGAGGTATTCAAGGAAGCCGTCAACCCCGGCCTCGCTCTTAGCGCAGTGCCGGCCTGTCACCAGCAGGAACTGCCCGTCCTTTCCGATGTTCTGCGCGCTTTTTTCGGCAAGGCCGCTCCAATCCACCTCACGTCCGTCGAAAAGCTGCATGAAGAATTTCGTCCGCGCCCGGTGAATGTCTGTGTAAGTGATCGTTACTTCCCGGCCCTCGGCATGGATGACGAGCACATGCGCGTCCGTGGTGCCTATGTCGTTCTGGATAATCAGGCGCTGGCCGGTCCGCGTTGCCGTCGTGCCAAGACCCGGATGGCCAAAAGCGAGCCCGCGCGTCCGGTTGAGGCCGCGCATGAAGGCTTCGACCCTATGCTTTTCCAAAGACCCGAGCCTATGCACCCTCGCACCGGCCACGGTTTCGACCGCCGACTCCGCTTCGAGCCGGTTAAGCGCCTTGTGCAAATCCATGATCAAAAGATGTTCGCTGTCATGGCTCCGGTCATGGCCGCCAGGCCGGGCCGAGGTGATGGCGGAAACCGCGGACTGCGTCAGAGCATCCCCCTCTGCCCGCGGCGAGGTGGAGCGGAGCCCCTCGAGGCGCTTCGCGAACCCTTCCCCTTTTTCAGGGCCGGCAAGCACGACCGGCGCCAGCATCGTACCGATATCGCCGTAAAGGCCTTTGAGCAGCATCTCCGCGCCGGGAATAACGAACCGCCCGCCGCCGAGCGCGCGCGCATCCTTGACTGTAGATTCGAAAACCGGCCGATCGAGCCCCGTTTCGCGGCGCTCCGCCTCGAGCGTGTGAGCGGGCGAGGCTGGATTTTGGGCGTGTGCCAGCGCTTCCTGGAGCAGCGTCATGCGCACCTTCGCCCGGCCGTTCGCTTCAAGTGCTGCGGCCAGAAGCTCGGGAAGTAAGACTTGCGCTTCCCCGAGCTGCTCGACGATTTGAACTTTAGCAGTCATGGTGGGGGCTCGCCTTAATGACCACTTAAGTGTACAAGCGGTCCTGCAGGCTCTCATTGCGGTAAATCAATGAATGCCCGCGGCCGGCCTCTCCGGCGCTTTTGCCTTGCCCCTATCCACGTCAGAAAGAATGTTGTATGTGCATTCCGGCATTGAACTTGAAGAGCGTGCATTTTAGATCCGCAAAAGCCTCGCTGTAGCCGTTCCTCCATCCGGTCCGCGCATTAAGAGGGTAAAGTCTATGCGTCCATTGAACCTTCGCAGGCCTGCTCAGATTGCCGCCGTGCTCCTCTGCACGCTCCCGGCCGCTGGCACCGTTCTTGCTCAGAGCGCCACGCCTTTCAGCCAGCTTGCCGGCTCTTGGCACGGCTCCGGCCAGGTACGGCTTACCGACGGGCACGACGAGCGCCTTTCTTGCCGCGGAACTTACAGCCAGAAATCCGCGGGCACCGAGCTGTGGCTTGCGATCCGCTGTCAATCCGAGAACAACAAAATCGATATGAGGAGCAACATCAGCTATGAAGACGGCCGCCTGAGCGGGCATTGGAGCGAGCGGAACTTCGGCCTTGAGGGCGATGTCAACGGCAGGGCGGCTGCAAACAAGTTCACGGTGCAGATATCGGGTCAGCTCCAAGGCTCGATGACGGTCTCGGTAAGCGGCTCCTCGCATCAAGTGCACATTTCGAGCGGAGGCCCCGGCTTCAGAAGCGTTTCCATCGCCTTCTCGCGCGGTTGAGCGAAGAGGCAAACTTATGGACCAAGCGCCGGCGTTAAATGCGCGGCTGCAGGGCGAGCGGTGCGAGCTTACCGCCTCCGGCTCGTGGACGGCCGTTCATGCAGGCGATCTTGAAACTCTGGCCGGCCGGGCGGCAAGCGAAGCCGCAAACGCGCGCGACGTTTCCATCGATATGACGAATGTCGGCGCGTTCGATACGTTCGGCGCGTGGCTTCTCGAACGTTTGATCCGCGAGCGGTCGCAAAAAGGCCTGCAAATCGGGATCGTTGGCTTGCGCGAGGAGTTCAAAGGGCTCTTGCAAGATGTGCACAGCGTCAACCGCGACACGGGCAAGAAGACCCAAGGCGGGTTGATCGCCGCGATGAAAAGATTCGCCGACGCGCTCGTCGCAGGCGCGGGCGGCATGCTCCCCTTCCTCGACATGCTGGGAGCCATCGGCGCGGCCACCTTTCGCGTGATCCGGCAGCCGAAGCGTTTCCGGCTGACCTCGGCCGTGCATCAGCTCGACCGGGTCGGATTGCAGGCCGCTCCGATCGTTCTGCTGATTACCTTTCTCATCGGCTGCATCATCGCCCAGCAAGGCTTCTTCCACTTCCGTAAATTCGGCGCGGAGAGCTACGTCGTCGATATGGTCGGCATTCTCATCACGCGCGAAATCGGCGTGCTGCTCGTGACGATCATGGTGGCGGGCCGGTCCGGCAGCTCCTACACAGCCGAGCTCGGCTCCATGAAGATGCGCGAGGAGATCGACGCGCTGCGCACAATGGGCCTCGACCCTGTCGAGGTGCTCATCCTTCCCCGCATTTTTGCGCTTATTATTGCCTTGCCTATTTTGACCTTCTTGGGCTCGATGGCGGCGCTGTACGGAGGCGGCCTCGTCGCCTGGGCCTACGACGGCATGAACCCGGACATCTTCATCGCGCGCCTGCACGAGGCCGTAACTGTCACGCATTTCAAAGTCGGCATGATCAAGGCGCCGTTCATGGCCCTCGTCATCGGCGTCGTCTCATGCGCCGAAGGTCTGCAGGTGAAGGGAAGCTCGGAATCGCTGGGCTTGCAAACGACGACGTCCGTTGTGAAATCGATCTTTCTTGTCATCGTGCTGGACGGTCTTTTTGCAGTTTTCTTCGCAGCGATCGGGATGTGACCATGACGGGAAACGCCGAAGCGGTCATTTCGGTTCGCGATCTTACCGTAGGCTTCGGAGAAGCGACGGTCCTGGACGGGCTTTCGCTCGATGTCTACCGGGGCGAAATCCTGGGCCTCGTGGGCGGCTCGGGCAGCGGCAAATCGGTCTTGATGCGGACGATCATAGGCCTTTTGCCGAAGCGCGCTGGAAGGATCGAGCTATTCGGAACCGACAGGGATAAAGCGAGCGATGCGGAGCTGCGCGCCATCGAACGCAGATGGGGCGTGCTTTTCCAGCAGGGCGCACTCTTCTCGTCGCTAACCGCGCGTCAAAACGTGCAATTTCCCATGCGCGAATATCTTAACGTTTCGGAGCGGCTCATGGACGAGGTTGCCACGGCCAAACTTGAGATGGTGGGCCTCGCCTACGCCGATGGCGATAAATTTCCCGCCGAGCTTTCCGGTGGCATGACAAAGCGTGTTGCCTTGGCCCGGGCGCTTGCCCTCGACCCCGAGATCGTTTTCCTGGACGAGCCGACCTCAGGGCTCGACCCAATCGCTGCCGCGGAGTTCGACGGCCTCATCCTGACGCTCAAACGCACCCTCGGGCTCACGGTCTTCATGGTCACCCACGACTTGGACAGCCTCTATCTCGCTTGCGACCGCGTCGCAGCGCTCGCCGATGGCAAAGTCGTGGCGGAAGGCCCCATCTCCACCGTGCTCCTCTCGAATCATCCCTGGGTAAAATCCTATTTTCAAGGCCCGCGAGGCCAAGGATTGGCTCAGATCGCGCATGCAAAGACACAGGGCTAGATCCAATGGAAATCCGGGCGCGTTATGTTTTAGTTGGGCTTTTTACCCTCGCCGTCATTATCGGGGGCTTCGCCTTCGTCTATTGGCTGCAAACCTCGGGCAGCATGGGCAAAAGGACAAGCTACGAGGTCCGGTTCCACAATACGGTTTCGGGCCTGCTCACCGGCTCCTCCGTTCTGTTCAACGGCATTCGCGTAGGCGAGGTGACCGCGTTGAAGCTCGTGCCGGGCGAGCCGCGCCTGGTCGATGCTACCATCTCCGTCGATGCGAACACGCCGGTTCGGGCCGATACACAAGCCTCGCTTGAGTTCCAAGGCCTCACCGGTGTCCCAGTGGTCACCCTTGCCGGCGGCTCGCCAAGCGCGCCCCCGCCAAATGCAGCCCCGGGCCAGCTTCCCCGGCTCGATGCTGGCGAGGCTTCTGGCGAGACGATGAGCGAATCGGCCCGCCGGGTGCTGGTCCGGCTCGACAAGATTCTCGCGGAGAACTCGGACGATCTTCACAACATCGTGACGAACCTTGCCTCGTTTTCGGAGGCATTGGGCAGGAATTCCGGCAAAGTCGATGGCGTCATTGCCGGGCTTGAACGGATGACCGGCGGCGGCAAGGCATCCGGCATTTTTTACAGCCTGAATGCCGTTCCCGCTCCGGCCGCGCCTGCCGCGCCTCTTGGCAAGCAGCTCGCGGTGCCCGATCCCAACGCGCTTATGGCCTTCGATTCCGAGAAGGTCCTCAGCCAAAACCAGGCTGGGCAGCTCGAAGGGCTCGGCGGCGCCAAATGGAGCGACACGCTGCCGAAGGTCATGCAGGCTAAGATCATTCAGAGCTTCGAGAACTATGGCTCTCTAGGCGAGGTGAACCGGCCCATCGAGGGCGTTACGCCCGACTATCAGCTTCTCATCGACATCCGGCGGTTTCAGATCGTGCAAGGGCCTGAGCCCGCCGCCGAGGCCGAGATCGCCGCAAAACTCGTTGCGAGCGACGGCCAGATCGTAGCCGCGCGCGTTTTCAGCGCGAAAGAGCCGGTTCAATCGAAAGAGGAGGCAGAAGGGGCCCGTGCGCTCAATGCCGCTTTCAGAAGCATCGCCTCAAGCCTGCTCGACTGGACGAGGAGCACAATCGCAAGCGCTGGACAGAGCGGGCAGCTGGCGGGCAAGAAAGCGGAAGACGGGAGAGCCAAGAAGTGACCGGGAGCGCCCCGGACGCGATCGATGTTTAAGCATATTAGTCCTGAAGAGGTCCGGCACGCTTGGCGCTCGCGCACCGAGCTTGCACTTCTCGACGTGCGGGAGGAAGGGCCTTACGCCCTCGCCCATCCGTTTTTCGCCGTCTCCTTGCCGGTTTCCGAAATAGAATCCCGGATCGGCTCGCTGGTGCCGCGTTTGAGCGCCCCGATCGCGGTTTATGACGATGGTGAAGGGTTTGCTGAGCGCGCAGTCCGCCGCCTCGACCGGCTGGGCTATTCACATGCCGCCCTCCTTGACGGCGGCCTTTCGGCCTACAAAGAGGCCGGCGAAGTTTTTCGCGACGTAAACGTGCCCTCGAAAGCCTTCGGCGAGCTTGTCGAAGCGATCAGGCACACACCCTCGCTAACCGCGCGCGAAGCCGCCGCGCTGATCGAAACGAACCCCGATATGGCCGTCGCCGATGCACGGCGCTTCGAGGAATACAGCACCATGAGCATCCCGAAAGGGATCAGCGTGCCCGGCGCGGAGCTGCTTCTTAGGATTTTCGATATCGCGCCATCTCCCGATACCTTCGTGCTCGTGAACTGTGCAGGGCGGACGCGCTCGATCGTCGGGGCGCAAACGCTCATCAACGCCGGGATTCCGAACAGGGTCGCCGCGCTGCGCAATGGCACAATCGGCTGGACGCTTGAAGGCTTGCCGCTCGATAAGGGGCAGACGAAGCGTTTTCCAGAGGTCAGCGCCCTGGGACGCGAGCGCGCGCGGGCGGCGGCGAGGAAATGGGCCGGGCGTGTTGGCGTCCGCACGCTCGACGCTCAAGAGTTTGAGCGTTGGACGGTCGAACGTGAAAGGCGGACGCTTTACCTCCTCGACGTGCGCACACCGGAGGAATACGAAAAAGGGCATCCCGAGGGTTTTGTCTCCGCGCCCGGCGGCCAGCTTGTGCAGGCCGCCGATGAATGGGCTGGCATTCGCGGCGCGCGGTTAGCGCTCTACGACGATGATGGCGTGCGGGCGCTCATGACCGCATCTTGGCTTGCACAGATGGGCTGGGAGGCCGCGGTTGTGGCCGGGGGCGTGCTGAGTGCGGCGAGCACGGAAACGCCGCCGCAGCGGCGCGCTCCGGCATGGAATGCGGGCAGTGCCTTTATCGAGGCGAAGGAGGTTGCCGCGGCGAGAGCCGGCTTTGCTGTCGCAGATCTCGCGCGGAGCCCCGCCTACCGTGCCGGCCATATCCCAGGCGCGTGGTTCGTCAGCGCCGTGCGGCTCGCGGAGGACGTGGCGCGCCTACCCGGTTCCGGGCCAATTGTGTTGACATCGCCCGATGGAGATCTGGCACTCGACAATTTCCAGGAAGCGCAGGCCGGAACGCAACGCGCCGTCCGCGTTCTGCGCGGCGGGACAAGGGCGTGGCACGCCTGCGGCCTGCCGCTCGAAGGTGGCGTTGAGCATTGGGCGAGCGAGCCGGTGGACGTTTACAAGCGGCCCTATGAGGGCACGGACAATCCGCACAAAGCGATGCAAGCCTATATCGATTGGGAGCTGCAGCTCGTCGCTCAGCTTGCAAATGACGGCGTTTCGAATTTTCGCGTGCGGACATAGAGCGCTATCGCCTTTGATTTGTACGCATGATCCTATCGCAAAAACCGGCATCCACTTTCGCGGATCATGCTTTAGCGCGGGACCGCGGCCAAGCGCCACCTTCGCCGAATTTAAAATACTCGCGTTTGGAACACGTCCGGGCAGACGATGTTAGCACCGTAACGTGGGAACGGTGCGCTACGCGCCCGGCTCCCTTCAAATGCCGCCCAATCATGGAGTAAAACATGCGCTACAAAGCACTTTTGCTCGCCGCGGCTGCCGCGCTTGCGGCAATCCCCGCGCTGACGCCAGCCGCCTCGGAGCCCGCCTCCGCCGGTCTTGCGCTGCAAGGAAACCCAGCGGGGGTTACCAACGTGCAGTATTACGTCTATCCCGGCGGCGGCTATTACTACGGGTATCGCCCGTACTACCGCGACTACGGTCTCTTGGATATTCCGGGCGATGTAATCTTGGGGACCACCGGGCTCGTGGGCACCGCTCCCGCCGGACCGTGGACCCCTGGCGCCGTGGCGGCTTGCGCGCGCGCATTCCGCTCGTTCAACCCTGCTACGGGCACCTACACAACCTATTCCGGCGAGCAGGTGCTTTGCCCCTATCTGCGGGGCTAATGCCATCCGCACGAAATCCTGTCCCGCCGGCGTCTTCTTCCTGCGTCGCACAGGCCCGGCGGGGCGAGATTTCGATTAATCATATTAAATATTTATGCTTTGAACTCAGCGGCGCAAGTGGTTCAATACGCTACGCAAAGGGGCGCGAAGGTTGCACCCGGCAGTCCCCTTTCCGATGCGCGCAACGAAGGAATAGAACATGTTTTCCAGAGGCCTCTTGTTCGCCGGGGCAGCCGCCCTGGCCGCTCTTGCCGCTTCGCCGGCAGCCAATGCCGGGCCCGCTCACATTAATTTTGCGCTGCAAGGCAATGACGCCGCGATCACCAAGGTCGATTACTACTATCGCGGCTACGGCGATCGTTACGGGTACGGCCCGAATTTGGTGGAGGGTCTTTTCGGTTTGCCCTTCGCGGTGCTTGGCACGGCAGCTGGCCTCGTAGGCGGTGCTCTGACTGCTCCATTTGGTGACGGAGCCTATTACGATGGCCCCTATTATGACAGTAGCTATTACGGCAGTCCTTACTATGGCAGTCCCTACTATAGCGGCGGCTACGATGACGGCCGCTACTATGGCGGCGCATACGTTAGCGGTTCAAGTGCCTATGATGGCTATGGCAGCCGCTACGACGGCGGGACATACGATGACGGCCGCTACGATAGAGCCTCGTACGACCGGCCTGCCTACTACGGCGGCGCGTACTATGCCGGGTCAAATTATGGCGCCCACGGCGGTGCTTATGGAGAAAGCGGCGTGGCGGCCTGCGAACGCGAATTCCGGTCTTTCGATCCTGCGAGCGGAACCTACGTCACTTACGGCGGCGAGGTGCTTCCTTGTCCCTATCTCGACCGTTGACCGCTTCCCCCAGACCGTCATCCCGGAAACGCCGTAGGCGTTATCCGGGATCGTTACAAATGCCGCGTCCTTTACGATCCCGTGTCTGCGCAGCGTCATTTCATGCCGCGGCGCGCACGGGATGACGAACGGTGCGGCAATTAGCCGGAGGGGCCGAAGCGCTCGGTCTTGATCGGGGCGGGCATGTGACCGAGTTCGGCGAGATGGCCTGAGACGGATTCCACAATCGAATTCGAGCCGCAGATGAAAATTTGCGGCATGGTCTCCGGGCCGAACCCCGCTTCTTGGAGCATGGCTTTATCGATGCGCCGGGTGGGGCCCGGCCAGCCGGCAGGCGCGCCTCGGGTGAGCGTAACGGTCAGTTTGAGGGCGGGATCGGCCGCGAGTGCCTCCAGCTCCGCGCGGTAGATGATGTCCTCGAAAGTGCGCGAGGAATAAAGCAGCGCGGCCGGCACTTTGCTCGCCTGGCGCTTCCGATGGCGCAGCATGGACATGAGCGGCACCAGCCCGGAGCCGCCGCCGATGAGGAACAGCGGGCCGCCTTCCGCCACGCTCCAAACGAAATGCCTGCCGATTGGGCCGCGCAACCCGAATTTGTCGCCCGGCCGGAGCTCATGCACGAGGTAGTCCGAAGCTTCGCCGCCCTCGACCAGCTCGACGGTGAGCGCGAGGCCTTCGTCCTCCGGCGGCGAAGCGATGGAGTAGTCGCGCTGCGCCTGATAGCCGTCCTCCGCCGTGAGCCGGATTTGCACGTGCTGCCCAGGAAAATGCCCCGGCCAGCCCGGCACATCGAGCACAATCGTCTTCACGCGCGGCGTCTCCACCACGATCTCGCGCGCGGTCGCAACGAACCATTTCCGCGCCGCCGCTGGGGCGTCTTGTTCAATCGGTGTCATAGCGCTGCTCGCGCCAGGGATCGCCGTAAATGTGATAGCCGTGGCTTTCCCAGAAACCGGGCTCGTTCCTCTCCATGAAGCGCAGGCGGCGCACCCATTTGCCGCTCTTCCAGAAATAAAGATGCGGCACCAAGAGCCGCGCCGGGCCGCCATGCGAGGGCAGGATCGGCAGGCCCTCGTAGCGGGTGGCGATCATGCCCTTGCCGCCGATGAGATCGGCCACCGGCACATTGGTGGTGTAGGCGCCGTCGCAATGCGCCATGAGGTAGGGTGCGGGCGGCTCGGCGAGGCCAACGGCGGAGAGGAGATCGTCGAAGGTCACGCCCGACCAAGTGGTGCCGGGCTTCGACCAGGTGGTGACGCAATGAATATCGGTCTTGACCGTGGTCTGTGGTAGCGCCTCGAACTCGGCCCAGCTCCATTTGCCGAGCAGCGAGCCGCCGAGCTGGAGCGCAAGCGTCCAATCCGCGATTTTGATGTCCGGCGTGGGGCCGTAGGAGAGCACGGGGAAATCGTCCGTGACATGCTGGCCGGGCGGCACGCGGGTTTCGAGGCCGGATTTGCGGCGCGATTTGAAGCCGCGGGAGATGGGGGTTTCGTCCATGAATGGGCTTTCGTGCGTTTGTTGCAGGCATAATACATGCGCCGCCCCTGCCAAGCCAAACACTTGCCCTCAATTTCGGGTGAAGCTTCAGGCGGAAGTCCAGCCTCCAAGTCAGGATACGAAATGCCCTGAACCTTTGTCCCACAAAAGAAGGGGTACTGGAGGTAGGTGCAATCACCCCAGACGGTGTTTATGGTTTGGCCGGATCGCCCTATTCCATTCAACCCCCAGCAATTAATGGAGAGGTCCTATATTGCCTACTGCTTCAGAAAAAAACGCCTGAATTGGACTGCGCAAAAATACCTATTGAGCCACGCAACGATGGTGAAATTTCACTCTCTGTCGTAGCCTTTTCCAACTCTCTCTTAGCATTGCCTGCCAGCCATAATATAAATTTACTCGGCAACACGGATAGTGACCCCAGCCACGTTACCTTTGAAATGTCGTCCAGCGATACCGTCGCCGTCAGCACAGAAGGCATATCGGATTGACCGGTGGATACTCTCGCCCTCTGAAACTTTGGGACCTCAGCAGCAGGCAAGTGCTACAAAGCTTCGAAGGGCATGCGTCTCCCATTGAGGTGGCGGTGTTTTCTCTTGGAGCGAAGTACGTGCTTTCGGCAGCTTGCGCGGAAAAGGCGGCCAAAGGTTATGAGACGTGCAAGCAAGGTTCCATAAAGCTCTGGGATGCCGCCACGGGGCAGGAGCTGCACGAATTCCTCGGCCACGCCTCGTCCGTGACGGCCCTCGCCTTCTCGCCCGACGGCCGCTTCATCCCCTCCGGCGGCGCCGACGGAACGCTGAAGCTGTGGGATGTCAGCGAGTGGACGCAGCCGCATGCTGCACGGTTCACGACACAGATTAAGCCTGCCCATTAACCGCCCCAGCTACGCCAGCTCGCGCGGTTCGATAGCCTGGATCTCGGCATCGAGTTCCCGCCGCGCCACCTCAAGATCGTACCGCGCCTGAATCCCGAGCCAAAACTCGGCCGAGGTTCCGAAATAACGCGCGAGCCGCAGCGCGGTGTCCGGCGTCACGGGCGTCTCCTCGCGCGTAAGCCGCTCGATGCGCGTGCGCGGGACGTGGCAAGCGGCGGCGAGCGCATAAGGGCTAAGCTCTAGCGGCGTCAAAAACTCCTCGCGCAGAACTTCGCCGGGATGCACCGGGGCGAGGGGATCGGTGTTCGCCGGCGCCCGATTAGTGATAGTCGGCAATTTCAACATCCTCCGCGTCGCTGCCGGTCCAGGTAAAACAAAGGCGGAATTGCTCGTTGAGCCCGATTGAATACTGCCCCATCCGGTCGCCCTTCAGCGGCTCGAGCGTGTTTGCAGGCGGGCTTCGTAAATCGGCCAACGACCGTGCCTCGGCTAGCATTATTAACTTTCTCCGCGCCGGGCGGATCAATCCGGCGGGAAAGCCTTTGCCAGGATCGCGGCCTTCGAAGATCGCAGCCGCCCGCGCATCCTTGAAACCTTTTATCATGATCGCCCTGCAATAGGTATCATATTGCGATACGTTTTTCAATCTGTTTGCGGCGGTGCCGATGGTGCATGCGAAAGGTGGCGCGGGCCTATCTGCCGTGCTAGACATGGCCCGCCAAATTCAGCCGGAAAACCGCCATGACACAAACCCGCATCGAAACCGACACCTTCGGGCCCATCGAAGTCCCCGCCCATCGCCAATGGGGTGCGCAGACCCAGCGCAGCCTCGGCAATTTCAAGATCGGCGGTGAGCGCATGCCGCTTCCGCTCATCCGCGCGCTCGGCATCGTCAAGAAATGCGCGGCAAAGACCAATCTGGCGATGGGCGGCCTCGATGCCGGCCTTGCCGATGCGATTGTGAAAGCCGCGCAAGAGGTGATCGAGGGCAAGCACAATGACGAGTTTCCGCTCGTGGTCTGGCAGACGGGCTCCGGCACGCAGACTAACATGAATGCAAATGAGGTGATCTCGAACCGCGCCATCGAAATGCTGGGCGGCGAGAAAGGCTCGAAAAAGCCGGTTCACCCGAACGACCATGTGAACCGCGCACAATCCTCGAACGACGTGTTCCCAACCGCAATGCACATCGCCGCCGCGATGCAAGTGCATGAGGCGCTGCTGCCGGCGCTCGATCATCTGGCGCGCGCTCTGGAGGACAAGTCCCGCGCGTTCGAAAGCATCATCAAGATCGGCCGCACGCACCTGCAAGATGCGACGCCCGTGACGCTCGGGCAGGAGTTCTCGGGCTACGCGACACAGGTGCGCTATGGCATCGAGCGGGTGAAGTCCACGCTGCCGCGCATCTATATGCTGGCCCAAGGCGGCACGGCCGTCGGCACGGGCCTTAACTCGCCGGTTGGCTTCGCGGAGAAATTCGCCGAAGAGGTGGCGCGCGAGACGGACCTGCCTTTCGTGACCGCGCCGAACAAGTTCGAGGCGCTGGCCTCGAACGATGCGGAGGTCGAGCTGTCCGGCGCGCTGAACACGCTCGCCGCAAGCCTGTTCAAGATCGCAAGCGACATCCGGCTGATGGGCTCCGGCCCGCGCTCTGGCATCGCCGAGATTTCGCTGCCCGAGAACGAGCCGGGTTCGTCGATCATGCCGGGCAAGATCAATCCGACCCAAGCCGAAGCGCTGACCATGGTCTGCTGTCAGGTCATGGGCAACCACGTCGCTATCACGGTCGCCGGCAGCCAGGGCCATTTCGAGCTGAACGTCTATAAGCCCGTCATCATTTACAATCTGCTGCAATCGATCCGGCTCATCGCCGACGCGGCGGTGAGCTTCACCGATAATTGCGTCGCGGGCATCGTGCCGAACGAAAAGCGCATCCGTGAGCTGCTCGAACGCTCGCTCATGCTCGTCACCGCGCTCGCGCCGAAGATCGGCTACGACAAGGCCGCGCAGATCGCGAAAACCGCGCATAAGCACGGCACCACGCTGCGCGAGGAGGCGCTCGCGCTCGGCTTTATCTCCGAGGACGACTTCAACGCGCTGATGAAGCCCGAGCTTATGATCAAGCCCGGCGCCTAAAGCGCATGGCGCGGAACAGTGTACCATCCGTTGTTGTCATCCCGGAAAGGCGCAAGCGCCTTATCCGGGATCTTTGCGGTTGCGAGAGCCTTTTAAGATCCCGTGTCTGCGCAGCGTCACTGCGTGCCGCAGCGCGCACGGGATGACGCTTCGAGAGCTGCGTTGAAGCGGTCAGCCGGAACGCCGGCCGCGCTTTCCCTCGATCCCAGCGCGGCGCTCCCGAAAAAGCGCTCGCTGACGATTGCCGGGCATCGCACCTCCATCACGCTCGAGGACGCGTTTTGGCGCGAGCTGAAAGCAGCGGCGGCAGAAATGGATGTGAGCGTGACCGCTCTCGCCTCGGCCATCGATTCCGCCCGAGGCGAAGCCAGCCTCTCCGCCGCAATCCGTGTTTATCTGCTCGCGCGCGTCCGGCAAGCGCCAAGCGAACGCTAGCGCAGGCTGGCGTTTTCTCTTATGTAACACTGAGCCGCGCAAGTGCGGCCCCCTCACCCCAGCCCTCTCCCACGAGGGGAGAGGGGGCGCTGTTGCAAGCTCCGCATCAGTTCTTCGAAGGTGTACGGTTGCCGCGGCGTTCCTTCTCCCCTTGCGGGAGAAGGACAGGATGAGGGGTGAGTCACATTTAATGCGGGCTGTTATAACTGGAAATGGACAGCCGATCCCTGGAGTTGACCGATGACGGACATGCGCGAGACAAGGCACATCACCACGCCGGTGGACATCGGCGGCGTGACGGTTGGCGGCGGCGCGCCCGTCGTGGTGCAGTCCATGACAAACACCGACACCGCCAATGTCGAGGCGACCGCCGCCCAGGTGGCGGACCTTGCCCGCGCCGGCTCCGAGCTTGTGCGCGTCACGGTGGATCGCGACGAGGCAGCGGCCGCCGTGCCGCATATCCGCGACAAGCTCGCCAAGCTTGGCGTGACCGTGCCGCTGGTGGGCGACTTCCATTACATAGGCCACAAACTGTTGTCGGAGCATCCGGCTTGCGCCGAGGCGCTCGCGAAATACCGCATCAACCCCGGCAATGTCGGTTTCCGCGACAAGCGCGACAAGCAGTTCTCCGACATTATCGAGATCGCGCTCAAACACGATAAGCCCGTGCGCATCGGCGTAAACTGGGGAAGCCTCGATCAGGAGCTTCTCACCCGCCTCATGGACGCGAACGCGGCCAGCGCCAAGCCCCTGGACGCGCGCGACGTACTGCACGAGGCCATCGTGCAATCGGCGGTGCTATCGGCGGAGCTTGCCGGAAAACTCGGCATGGGCAGCGATAAGATCATCCTGTCGGCCAAGGTCAGCGCGGTTCAGGACCTTATCAGCGTCTACACCCTGCTCGCCTCGCGCTGCACCTATGCCCTGCATCTCGGTTTGACCGAGGCCGGCATGGGCTCGAAGGGTATCGTGGCGTCGTCCGCCGCCATGGGCATCCTCTTGCAGAACGGCATCGGCGATACGATCCGCGTCTCGCTCACGCCCGAGCCCGGCGGCGCGCGCACCAAGGAGGTCGAGGTGGCGCAGCAGATCCTGCAGACCATGGGCTTCCGCACCTTCGTGCCCATTGTCGCTGCCTGCCCCGGCTGCGGCCGCACCACGTCCACGCTGTTCCAGGAGATGGCGCAGAACATCCAAAGCCATCTGATCGCAAAGATGCCTGAGTGGCGTAAGACCTATCCCGGCGTTGAAACGCTAAACGTCGCGGTTATGGGCTGCATCGTGAACGGCCCGGGCGAGTCCAAGCACGCCGATATCGGCATTTCGCTTCCAGGCACGGGCGAGTCGCCTGCGGCGCCGGTGTTCATCGACGGGCGCAAGGCAGCCACTCTGCGCGGCCCGGCGCTGGCCCAGGATTTCATGATCATGGTCGAGGACTACATCGAGAAGCGCTTCGGCCATGCGCACCGGAAAGACAGCGTTCTGGAGTCTGCGCAGTAGCGCCTGCGCCTTCCAGAACCTCATCGCGGAGTGCGCTTTAGCCGCTGCGTCCAGAATATTCACAAAGTTGTTCTGTAGCTCAAGGTCGCGGCGAGCCGCGCGATCAGGAACATGATCGCGCGATTATTTCTCATATGAGAAGTTATACCAACGGCCCTAAGTCATGACCTGTGCCCAATTCCGGCTGGCGATTGAACCGATAAGGTCTGGCGCACGCATCAAGCCGTTCCATGCGTCACAACATGCGTCGACGATAGCATCATAGGTTTCCCAGACTTGATGGCTTAAGGCGTTGCCGCGAAGGTATTCCCAGATGTTCTCGACGGAGTTCAGTTCTGGTGCGTAAGGCGGCAGCCTCAGCAGAACGATGTTGTCAGGGACAACGAGCTTGGGTGAGCTATGCCAGCCTGCCCCGTCCACGATGAGCAAGGCGATTGCTCCCGCACTCACGCATTTCCCGATTTCAATCAGATGCTTGTTCATGGCGTCGATGTTGACGGTAGGCAAGACCAAAGCGGCGCCAACGCCACGGGCCGGGCAAACGGCGCCGAACAGATAGGCCCAGTTGAAGCGCCGGTCCCGTAGCGCGCGGGGCCGGGTGCCGCGTCTGGCCCAAATGCGTGTCAGCGTACCTTGCTGGCCAACCCTTGCTTCATCCTGGAACCAGATTTCGACCGGCTTGCCGGCCGCGCGCTCGCCGAGTGCTTCCTTGGCTAAGTCCGCGAAGTTTTTTTAAAAGCTTCCTGAGCCGCAAGGTCCGATTGCGGGTGCTGGGGACGAACGGAAAGACGGCGGTAGTTCAGCCTCCGAAGCAGTTTGCCCACGCTGCGTTCGTGCAGGGTAACGTCAAACTCCGCTGCAATGCGGTCACGCAAATCGACGCGCCGGAACCGCACGACGCCATCGCGGGCAAGATCGGCGCCCTGCTCGACCCAGGTTGCAACCTTGCCCTGTTCGACCCAGCTCAAGCTGGCAGGCCGGCCGCTTCGAGCCCGGTCCGCAAGCCCATCTAGCCCTGCCCTGTTGTAGCGATGAACCCAGTCGCGCAGCGTTTGACGATCCATCCCGCATAGCCGCGCAGCGTCCTCGCGGCTGAAGCCATCGAGCACCATGGCGATGGCTAGGATGCGCGATGCCTGCTTGGCATCCGCCGATCGCTTAGCCGCCACGCGCAAATCGGCGGCACTCATATCCAGTCGAGTAATCGCTACCGCAGCCATCTGCACCCCCCGCGAATCAATGCTGACAGCATGGATTCACAGAACCGGGCCGAAGGGAATCCCAAATGGCCGAGTCAAGACTTTGGGCCGCTGGTAT
>JBKQOR010000241.1:0-6469 GCA_052145435.1 Rhodomicrobium sp.
TGCGCAGAGCAGGCCGGGACGGAGAAACGGCCCTCAGCCGAACAAAGAAACTGCCCGATGAAAACGGAAAAAACCGTCACCCATCCATCCGGTCCAAAATGTCACCCATCTATCGGTTGGACAGATGAGGGGTAGCTTCCAAAGATCTTGGCGATTCCGTAACGCCTAGACAGACGCCATGACTGCATGGCGGCACGGAAATGCGCGTTCCACTTTCCTCAGCGATGCTCTAAAAGGCCGGGATGGGTCTCCGCCGCGCACTTTTATCGCCATACGGTATTTTGCCGAGCGCGCTTATTCTGCTGGTGAGCGCCAGCGCCTTAGCGGGCAGCGGCGCCTTCGCTCAGAGCCGCCAGCGTTCATTGCGGCAGAACGCGGCTTCGAATTGCCAATTGCAATCGGGCGGCGAGAGCACGGTGCTGGCGATCGCCGGGCCGCAGACGCTGCACCTTGCCGACGGCCGGTTTGTGCGGCTCGCGGAAATTCTAGTGCCCGCGGCGGCGCCGGCTGGGTTCGATCCGTCGCTTGCGGCGGCAAGCTATTTGCGCAAAACGGCGCTTGGCCGGAAGGTTGAGGTCAAGTTCGGCGGCACGCAGCGGGACCGCTACGGCGTCTACGTCGGGCATATATTCGTTGCGGGAGAGCAGCCGGTCTGGCTGCAGGAGGGGCTGGCCGCCGCGGGTTTCGCGACCGTGTTTCCCCAAGCCGACAATCACGCTTGCGCGCAGCAACTGTTTGTGTCTGAAGCTGCCGCCCGCAATGAGAAGCGCGGTCACTGGGGCCTTGCCTATTTCAAGGTGTTAGAGGCGCGCGATCCGCGCTCCATTTTGAATTTGGTGCAAACTTACCAGATTGTCGAAGGCACAGCCGGCGGCGCCACAGAAAGCGGCGGGCGGATCACGCTGAATTTCGGTGGCGAAAACAAGTTCGGCTTCACGGCCATCGTAGAACCTGCCGTCAAGAAACGGTTTGCCGATAAACAAACGGCCGAGAGCTGGAAGGGGCAGGCGCTTCGCATCCGCGGCTGGATCGACAGGAGGCGGGGACCGTCGATCTCGGTTTCTCAACCGGAGCAGATCGAGTTCCTCTCGCGGAGTCCGGACGCGCGCCAGCGCGAGCCGCAAGAAGCGCAATAGAGACGCGCTTCCTGCCTGTACCCAGCGCGATTAAGCGGCGGCTTTCTTCTCGCCCCCGGTATCGGCGGGGGTTTCGGCCTGCTTGCGCTGCATGCGGCCGCCCTTGGTCAAGGCCTCGGCCACTTTTTGAATCGCAATCGATTCGTCGACGTCCTGCGCCGCCGCAATCTCGCGAGCCATGCGGTCCAGGGCCGCTTCGTAAAGCTGACGCTCGGAGTAGGATTGCTCAGGCTGAGTGTCGGAGCGGTACAGGTCGCGAACCACCTCGGCGATGGTGATGAGATCGCCCGAATTGATCTTCGCCTCGTATTCCTGGGCGCGCCGGCTCCACATGGTGCGCTTCACACGGGCACGTCCGCGCAGCGTATCGAGCGCGCGGGTCATAACCGATTCGTCGGAGAGCTTACGCATGCCAGCGCTTTGCGTTTTCGAGGTCGGCACGCGCAAAGTCATTTTGTCTTTTTCAAAGTTAATGACGAAAAGCTCAAGTCTGCACCCCGCGATGTCCTGCTCCTCGATCGCCACAATACGCCCTACGCCGTGCGTCGGATAAACCACGTATTCGTTGGTCTCGAAGCCGAAGCGTTGTTTACAATTGTTTTTTTCGGGCATACTCGCTCTCACTCTTCGTTGACTGGGTTAGATGTTGCTCATCTCAAATTTTGAAGCTCTCGCGCCGCATGTCTTGCCGGAAGTAAATTAATCTCCCCGCCCTTGCGGGCCGGTTCAAGCCATGCCTGATAATGATCTTCGTGCAGGCGATTGCACCTGCAGTTTAGTCCTGGCCGAAGCGGTAGACTCAACTTTTGCGCGTGAAGCCAGCTTCACTGACGCTTAAATATTATCAAAATACGCCGATTTTGAGAAGGTTCTAAAAGGGTTAACGCGCGCAAATTTGGGGATTAACCGTTGATTCTTATCGGTAGTGTTAACAGTGCAACGGTTAGCCCGGCGAAGTTGTACGCACTACGTTGTGCACTTTCACGCGGAATCCAGGGGCAGGCCGCTCCAGCAAGACGCTGCGCCTGAACCGATATATCCGTGCCGGCCGCCCGCCGGTGCGGGCCGCCAAGCCTCCCGCCGGTTCGACAAGTCCCGCATTCTCCACAAGCCGGCGGAAGTTTTGTTTATGGAGAAAGCTTCCAAGAATAGCTTCTACCACACGCTGCAAGTCAAATAAAGTGAAGGTTGCAGGCATGAGTTCAAAAATTACCGGCCGGTATTTGAGCTTTCCGCGCAGCCGGCTCATGGCGGTCGCGAGAATCCGCCGGTGATCGAACATCATCGGCCGCCCCAGCGCCGGCAATCCGCTCCAGTCGTTGGCCGCGCTGCGGCCGTCGCGCGCGGCCTCGGCGACCAATCCAGCCTCATAAAGCAGCTCGTAACGCTCGAGCACCCTCTCATCGTCCCAGGGAACCGACTGGCCGAAGAGCATGCGAAGCCGGTCCATGCGGGCAAGCGGCCGGCGCGGGGTGCCGGGGGCCTCGGGGCGGCTTGCCCATTCATCGAGGCGCGGCTCGATCTCCCGGCTCAAGACCGGCGGCTTGCCGTTGCGCCAATCCTCCCAAGGGAAATGGGCATACCAGGCGCTCCACTGCACGCCGCTGCCAAGCGGCACCTCCTCTGTCCTCGTCAGCGCGAGATATCCGATCGAAACCACATGCAGCCCTTCGTCGCCAACCCGCGCGTGCCGGCCGCGGTCGCCGAACGTATAGAGCTGCTCCACATAGCCGAGATCGAGGCCCGTTTGGCCTTTCACCCAATCTCTGAGGCCGATTTCGAGCGTCCGGTGCTTGAGCGGAGTGAAAAGACCGAACGGCAAGGAGGGCGCGGAAGCGGGCGCGCGAGCTCCGGCGGGGCAGACCGTTAGAATCTGCGGTTCGCCCGCGATCATCGAAACGATGGCCGCATTCAGCCCGATCTCGACCGCAACGTCTCGCGCCGCGGTTTCGCCAAGCGCTGTGATGTCGAGGTCGATCGTGGCGATGAGGGGCTCCCCGGGTTTATCGCAAAAGCCGGGCTCTCCGGCTCTGAGCGGGAAAGCTCAAGGTTGATGCAACGCGGCTGCTGCCATACTCACTGGAAGAAAAACTGCCGTAGGTTGAGCGCATCTCTTTCGAGCGAGCGGGGCGCTTGCCTAAATGTCCTCTTGCGGCTTGAGAATTTGGCGGCCCCGGTATTTGCCGGATTTCAAATCGATATGGTGCGGGCGCCGCAGCTCGCCGGACTCCTTGTCCTCGACATAGGTGGGCGCGGCCAGCGCGTCGGCGGAACGGCGGAAGCCGCGCTTCATGGGCGAGGTTTTTCTCTTGGGGACTGCCATTTCAGTCAAACTCCGGATATAATGCAACGCCGCGCAGCACTTCGGGCTTTCGCCCCGAAGAGGCACGGTCCAAGCGAGTTGGTTGTCCCGCCAGATATACATGCGGTTTTCGAGCTTGGCTAGCTGTTGTTTGGCCCTTTTCCCCCTCCGGGCTCCGGCATGCGCTAACTTTAGGCTGGCCGCTGCCATGATTGGGCGCAACGCCCCTCACCCCAGCCCTCTCCCAGCAAGCTCGCCTTGGCGAGCTTGCCACTCGGAGACAACGCATCCGCTAGCGGATGCGTTGGGAGAGGGAGTCCGGTCGCGGCCATTGTGCGGGCGTGCCCTCTCCCAAGGGTGAGGGGTGGAACCCTCGATCATGGCAGCGGCCGCTTTTAGCGCGCGCAAATGCAAAATTCTGCGTCATTGAATCCTTAAACCGCGGATTGGGCGTTAAGCATATCGAGGCAACATTTCCCTTGACGGGCCCGGCGCGCGTGCCCCGGATGCACCGGGATAGGGTTAAAATCCAGGCTGCTCCTATATTTAACGGACTTTTTGAATCGCGAAATTTCGCCAAAATTTGCAAAAATCGAGCAATAAAGCGCGAAAAATCAACATGGGCGCCGGCCGTTTACCGTGACGCCGTTAACCATCGCCGGTTGTACCTCAGGCTTTACCCCCGGTTCACGTGGAAAGGCGCCGGAAGCGCCGTCCGGCCGCTTCACTTCAGCAGCGGCTAAAAGGCCGGATTCTACAGCGGGCCGGAACCGCTAATACTCACGTTGAGCAAATCTGGGCGGCTGACCCCTTGGAAGCGGACTCGGCCACGAATGTTGGACCCAGCGGCATCAAGCTGTTTCATGAAAAGGCTGGGGCCTTGCTTTTAACCCCAAGTTACGATTCCCTACCCAACGCAGGGCTACTCCGATATTGTAAAGCCTCCATACCGCTTGCAGCGGTATCTGCTGTTTCCGGTCTCAAACCCATTTGGTGTGTCGATGGTTCTCAACCCCAAGAAGCTTAAAGCGCTGTGCCGTGGTAAGAACGGCGTCACCATGTTGGAATATGCTTTCGTGGCGGCCCTAATTGCCATAGCGGCGGTCGCAACCATCCAGACGCTCGGCATCAACGTCACTGCCCGCTTCTCTTCGGTCGCGTCGGCGTTTAATTAACTGGGCCGGACATGGCAGACCGTGCGGGACCGTATTGCGGTACGTTCTTTGGTATACGGGGCTACCGGGGGCACACCGGCACCAAGCTCGCGGGCATGCTATGCCGCCCGGCTCAATTCATGAGGTAGGGGCCTTTTCCAAAGTTCAGGGCGCCGGTGCCGTCGCAGTTGATGCTGAGCTTCGAACCTCCCGTAAAGGTAATTTGCCCTGCAATGATTTGTGTGCAAGGGCTCGTGACGCTCGAACCATCTTCATAAAAAAGCGACTGCGACGGCAAATAAATCGCGCCCGTAAGCACGGTCTTCGAACCGTGCCCGAAAGTGCTCGTGGTGGTGAGCGGCGCGTTACGGTCTCCAAACAGGACTATTCCTGAGACCGGTCCGGAAGTAGGGGCACTTAAGGTGACGTTGGCTGCATTCGTAACGTTTAAGTATGCGTAGTTTACGGAGTCGCTCGTCGTCAGCACGATGGTCACGTCCGTCCCTGTCAGCGAGCCGAAGGAAAGCGCACTGCCATAAGAGTTGCCTTTTACGAAATATGTGCCCGCAGCCAGAGACCCCGAGAAGGTCCAGCTACCACAATAGGCGTTGCCGGGAACGGGGTTTCCAGACGGAGTGCAGCCGCTTTTATTCGTGCAGGTGTGATCACAACCGGACTGCGCTGGCATCGGCACGCTGGCGTACGGGTCAGGGGTCGCAGACTGGTTTTGATAGATGCCGCCTGTGTAGGAGACTTGAGAGCCGCCGAGCTGGTCGACCTGCCCAGTGGCATAGATCGAATTTCCCGAGAAGTGCGAGCCATGGTCCGCATAGACCGATTCAGAGCTCGTGGAATTTGCGATAAGGTCGCAACCGTCCAGTGTTATCTTTCCGCCGCTTTGGATATTTACTCCCGGCGACGCGCTGGCAGCAGTTTGTAAAACGCAGGAATAGGCCCCATTAGCCGCAGTTGAGCTTAGCGCCGATGAAAGGGTCGCGTAGCTTGGCCCGGCTATTTGCAAGAAGAAGGTATTGACCGTCACCGTCGCCTGGACTGTAACGCTAGGTGGTGTCCCCGATGGATTGAGAACGGCGGAGAGGTTCGATATCGTCGCCGTGGCTTCCTGGGACGACAAGTTGGCTGCTGTGAAATTCTGAGCCTGTGCGCCGGCCTGTGATTGGGCTATGCCGGGCGTGCCGGCAATATCGAGCGCAGCACTGTCGAGCGCTGCCTGAAGTCGAGTCTTCATCACCAAAAGCTGACCGACGTCTACCGCTACGCCAAGCAAAATGCAGAAAGGCACAAGGAGAAGCGCAACAAGATAAAGGACGATGCCTCGCCTGTCTGCGCGGAACGCCGATAATTTTCTCCGCATGTTTCTCCTCAACCGAAACCTTCGCCGCGCCGAGTAATAAGTTGAATGTCGATTGCAATGGTAGCGCTTGCGTTAGCCGCAAGACAATGGGCGTTACCGGGATTGGTAAACTGTGCCCCCTTTATACGCGCTTCGCAAAATCGCTCGATTTCTGCGCTCGGATCTTGGAAGCCGAATAGGTTCTTAGAAAAGTGAAATGGCAGCTACCGGCCCCTGGGCTTTGTTCGGGCGGTCTACCCCCGGCATGAGACATCGAGAGCAATGATACCGCATCCGGTTGAACAGTTCGCGGGAGTTCACTCCGGAAAGCGCTGTCAGCGCTTTTCCGGGGTCTTGCAACATACAAAGCGCCCCTAAAGCGCCGCAAAGCATTCAAACCGGATTTGGTAGTGCGCCCCGAAGGCGCGGAGTGTCAATGGAGGAAGGTTCCATCCAGGGAGTTGTCGATTGACCTGGTAGCTGACGAGCGGCGTAGCCGGGCAACTGGCTCCGTCGAAGCCTC
>JBKQOR010000242.1:0-3789 GCA_052145435.1 Rhodomicrobium sp.
GATCCTCTTCCTTCTGGACGACGCTGAAGATGCCGGAAGGCGTTTCCAGGCCGTTTTGGCCGCTTGAAACGGGCGATTGCAGCATCCTGCCTTTTGCGTCGTAAATCGAGACGCGCTGCTCGTGGAGGCCGACGACTGCGAGAAGTGGCGTGCCTCTACTGACTGGCACATCATCGTCCAAGCGGTCCTCGTAATAAGGGGAGCGGGCGTCCGCTGGAACGCTTGCGCCGCCAAGCAGGCCGAAACAGCCAATCGACAGGGCGGCAACCGCGCAATGCAGAGTACTTAGGGACTTCATGCCGTGGACCTCAAATTCAAAACCGGCGTTTCTTCTTTGTTGCGGCACATTAAAGGAACCTGGCAACCCTAAATCCAGCGTTGTTCAGGCGAACTTCCGGTGCGGTTGCGTAGCGATATGCAGAACGCAGAAGCCGTGGGTAGTAGTTCCATGCACCGCCGCGAAGAATGTGGAGGCTGCAGTCCCCTGACGTAACCGCTGAGCCATCGTCCGGCGCGCCTTCATAGGAAGGCTTGTAGCAGTCTTGAACCCACTCCCAGACGTTGCCGTGCATCTCGTGCAGGCCGAAAGCATTGCGCGGTAGAGAACCGGCATCGACCGTCTTTTGTCTGTAAAGCCCCTGCGGGCCGGACCCGTAGGTAAAATTGGCATCGTAATTGGCTTGCCTGTAGTTAATCGTCGCGCCCGTGGAGAATGGCGTGCTTGGATCGGACGTTTTGGTCACACCGCGCGCAGCGTATTCCCACTCTGCCTCGGACAGAAGCCTGTACGCTTTGCCTGTTTTCTTCGAAAGCCAACCCGTGTATTGCGTGGCGTCGTTCCAAGACACATTGATGACCGGGTGCCTGCCGCGCCCCCAGCCCTCATCGCCCGGCTTTTGAGTGCAGCCGCCTTCCGCCACGCAGGTATCCCACTCGGCGAATGTCACCTCGAACTTGCCAACCGCGAAGGGCTCCCCAAAGGCGACCCTGTGCTGCGGACCTTCGTCCTTGCCGCGGCCCCGCTCGCTTTCGGGCGATCCCATGAGGAACTCTCCGGCCGGCACGGCCACCATCTCGGGGCATGACGGGCAATCGCGAAAGCTGTGTGCAGCCGCGTTATTTTCAGCTGCGGCTTGCCGGTCCCTGGCGCTGGCGTCCGGCGCCAGAATCATGATGGAGATAAGAGCAAAAATGCTACGAACTATCCGACGCATCCGTTTCGATAACCTATTCCGCGTTAACCACCGGGTTCTGCCGGAGGTAGTAAATGACTTGGCAGACTAGCACAACCGGGTTTCCGGTCACTTAAATCCCGGCGCCGCCATGTGGCCTGTCTGCAACCATTGCCGCCCTTCGCGCGTTCTTGGAAAGAAGCACGCCAAGCCGGGTCCGCATCCATCCAGGCACAGTCCTCCGGCGCGAAGGAACCCGCTCATGAGCAAGGTTTATAGAGTTGCCGTTCTAGTAGGAAGCTTGCGTAAGGACTCCATCAACCGCAAAGTTGCGAAAGCATTGATCGGCCTCGCGCCGGCCTCGCTGGAACTTGGCATTGTCGAGATCGGCGATCTTCCTCTTTATAATCAAGACTACGACGGAAACCCGCCGGAGGCCTGGAAAGCGTTCCGCGGCAAAATAAGGGCCGCCGATGCGGTGCTATTCGTGACGCCGGAGTACAACCGCTCGGTGCCTGGCCCTTTGAAGAACGCTCTGGATGCCGGCTCGCGCCCTTACGGTCAAAGCGCATGGGACGGCAAGCCGGGCGCGGTCGTCAGTGCGTCGCCCGGCGCAATCGGCGGGTTCGGGGCCAATCATCACCTGCGCCAATCGCTGGTGTTTCTGAATGTACCGGCCATGCAGCAGCCGGAAGTCTATCTCAGCGGAGCGGACAAGCTTTTCGGCGAGGACGGCAAGATCGCAAACCAAGGCACGGCCGCCTTGCTGCAGAAGTTTATGCAAGCCTTTGCAGATTGGATCGCGGCAAACGCAAAATCCAATTCAGCGTCAGCTTAAGAGGGGACCCCCGCGGAGCAGAACCATGGCCGCAAGCACGAAGCACGATGAAGATTGGCCGGAATTGCCCTACAGCGCCTGGAAGGATACCTGCGAAACGCTTCACCTCTGGACGCAAGCCGTGGGCAAAATACGGCTCGCTCTGACGCCGTGGCTCAATCATTCCTGGCATGTTCCGCTTTATGTCAATGCACGAGGCCTCACAACCTCGCCAATCTACTATGGGCGCCGCGCCTTCGAGATCGTGTTCGACTTTCAAAATCACTTCCTCGAAATTGAAACGGCTGGGAAGGGGCGGCACGGCTTCGCGCTGGAGCCAAGGACGGTTGCGGAGTTCTACGAAGCTCTCCAATCGGAGCTCCGGGCGGCTGGCATCGAAGTCCGCATCAATGAGCACCCTTGTGAGATTCCCGCAGCAATACCTTTCAGCCAAGACCGCGTGCACGCTTCATACGATCCCGGCTATGCGCAGCGTTTCTGGAAAGCCTTGCTGCAGGCGGATCGCGTTTTTAAGCAGTTCCGCACCGGCTTTATTGGAAAATGCAGCCCCGTGCATTTCTTCTGGGGAAGCTTCGACTTGGCTGTTACCCGCTTTTCGGGCCGGCGCGCCCCGCAGCATCCGGGCGGCATCCCTGGTTTGCCGGACGAGGTCGTACGCGAGGCCTACTCACACGAGGTCAGCAGTGCAGGCTTTTGGCCGGGCGGCGCCGGCATCGATTACGCCGCGTTCTATTCCTATACCTACCCCCGGCCGGATGGCTTCGGAACGTTCAAGGCCGCGCCGGACGAAGCCTTTTTCAGCGAGGCGCTTGGCGAGTTTCTCCTCCCGTACGGCGCTGTACGGGCAGCTACCGATCCTGACGCTGCGCTTCTGGTGTTCTTGAACACAACGTATGAGGCGGCCGCCCGGGCGGGAAAGTGGGAACGGGCCGCGCTTGAACGCAAGCCTGGAATTCCGGGCGTTCCCACGCCTCCTCATTGACGATGCGCGCGCCACCTTCCGCTACCAGCCGTGGCTCGCTAAGTCCTCCCTGCTGGCTTCCCAGTCACGCCAAAGCTCGTGCAAGGCCAGGAGTACAACGATCCCGCCTAGAGCAAAATGCCAGTAACGGAGCATGCCGGTCCCGGCATAGCCATGGATGAAGGGAAGCGCAATCAGCCAAGCCCCAAGGACCACTTCCAAAACCTCTTCCCAGTGGTGAAGGCGTAAACGCTCCAAGAATGCTACGAGCAAGACTAGGAGGCCGATAAAGGCCGTGTTCAGCTGAACGGCCGTTTCGACGGCGCCCCCGGCAACCCTTGGCGTCAAGGCGATGAGAAGCCCGAGCGCGACGCCAAGCCAGTCTTCCCAGGCCGGATGAGTTCGAACGCGTTTCATTTCTGCCATGGTGACCTCCAAAAATCATGAGACCCTGGCATATGCCGCATGCGCGTATCGCTTGCCGCGCAGCAAGAACGGATCGCTCTCGCCGCATGCGGCGATATATGCTATTGGAAATATACTACTTTTCGTGGACTTGAGCAATAAACAGAAACAACTAGCTGCCCGCGTTATCGCCATTTCTCATGACTTGCTCAACCACCCCGTCCCAAGAAAAAAGGCCGCTGCGAGAGCGGCCTTTTGTCAAATACGATAGCAGCGTGCCTTAGCACGAATAGTACATATCGAACTCGATCGGATGCGGCATCATGCGGTAGCGGTCGATCTCTTCCACCTTAAGATCGATGTAAGCGTCGATCTGGTCGTTGGTGAACACACCGCCTTGCGTGAGGAAGGCG
>JBKQOR010000243.1:0-25768 GCA_052145435.1 Rhodomicrobium sp.
CCGGCAAGCACAGCGCTGCCGCGACAACAAGCATGTGCTGAACTTGCTGCACGTCCTGCACCACTTTCTAAAGACGCACCCCGAGGCCAAGCCGCCTCATCTTTCAACCTGCGCGCGGGTCTGATACGCACCGTCCCCTCGCAGGCAGCGGCCCCAGTAAACGCTTCGCTATGTTATGGATTCTGCCAATCTTTACCGCCGGGAATGCCGGACTCCCGCCTTCGAGCGTTTGAAGAAATTGCCGGACTTTCCGAAGGCGCTGGAATTCTGGGCCGCAGCGTCGTACCCGCGAAGGCGGGTACCTATACAAGTTCTTGTTCCAACGGGAGATATGGATTCCCGCCTTCGAGCGTGTGAAAAAATCGAAATGCCAAGTCCGCAGGTAAGCTACGAGCGTCATTCCCGCGAAGGCTGGAATCCATTTATCGTGCTAGAACATGCTCTTAGCATGGGTCCCCGCCTCCGCGGGGACGACGTTGCGGCCCGGATTTCAAGCGTTTCAACTGGTTTGGCGATTTTTTCACAGGTTCCTTCGCGGGAATGACGCTGCGGAAGGGCTCACCCTGCGGGTGCGCGGCAAAAATCGCCAAGCACGCTGTTCCGGCAGGTGTTTTGCGGCTGACGCCGGCTTAACTGCCGGAATTAGGTTCAAGGATAGTCTGGATGGCCGAGTCAAGCCCGGCCATGACAGTAGGGGCCTAAACCGGTTTTTCCACACGCTCCTGCGCGGGAATGACGCTGTTAAAGCCAGTGCTTATGTCCTCTGGTCTGAATTTACGCGCACAAGCGGCGGCACAAGTCGTGTGCCGGGGCTTCCGCGGTTTGCTATTGCGAAGCCGAGCCACTAAAACAGTCGGCGCACAAGCAGGAGGCACGCGATGAGCAAGGTTGCATTTATTGGACTGGGCGTCATGGGCTATCCCATGGCGGGGCATATCCGCACGAAGGGCGGCCACGAAGTCACAGTCTATAATCGCACGCAGGGCAAAGCGCAGGCCTGGGTCGCAGAGTTCGGCGGCCAGACCGCCGCCACGCCGGCAGAGGCCGCAAAGGACGCCGATTTCGTGTTCTGCTGCGTGGGCAACGACCACGACCTGCGCTCGGTTACGATCGGCGAGCACGGGGCCTTTCACGGCCTCAAGCCCAGCGCGATCTTCATCGACAACACCACAGCCTCCGCCAACGTCGCGCGCGAGCTTTACGCCAAAGCCGCCGATTGCAGCGCACATTTCCTCGACGCTCCCGTTTCCGGCGGCCAGGCTGGAGCCCAGAACGGCGTTCTCACCGTTATGGTGGGTGGCGACCCGGAGCCTTTTGCCAAGGCGGAGCCGCTGATCGCCCATTACGCGCGCGCAGTGAAGCTGCTCGGCCCCTCGGGCGCGGGCCAGCTTACCAAGATGGTGAACCAGATCTGCATCGCGGGTCTCGTCCAAGGCTTGTCGGAAGGTATCCATTTCGCGCAGAAGGCTGGGCTCGATGTTGCGGCCGTTATCGGCACGATTTCGAAGGGAGCCGCTCAATCCTGGCAGATGGAGAACCGCTGGAAGACTATGTCGGAGGGCAAATTCGATTTCGGCTTCGCGGTCGATTGGATGCGAAAGGACCTCGCGATCTGCCTCGACGAAGCCCGCCGGAATGGCGCGCAGCTGCCTGTATCCGCGCTCGTCGACCAGTTCTATTCCGAAGTGCAATCGATAGGCGGCCGGCGTTGGGATACGTCGAGCCTCATCGCGCGGCTGAACCGGAAGTAGCGCGCCTTCTACTGCGAGGAAAGCCCCCGCTCATGCGCATCGAGAACCTTCCCCGCTAGATAAAGCGAGCCGGTGACCATGATGCGCACGGGGCCGCGGGCGAGATTGCGGCTCTTCGCAAACGCCGCCTCAAGGCTCCCGGCGGCAAGGGCAGAGATCCCTTCCCGATGGGCGATATGCGCCAGATCCTCAGCTTTATAGGCGTTTGCGTGACCGGGGATCTCGATCGTGACGGCGAGCTCGGTCAGCCCTTGAAAATGCCTGAGGAAGCCGCCGGCATCCTTCGTCGAGAGCATGCCGGCGATCAGGTGAATGGGGCTCGGCACCCGCTCCTCAAGATCGGCGAGCGCGCGCGCGACCACCTCGCCGGCAGCCGGATTATGCCCGCCATCCAGCCAGATCTCGGACCCAGCCGGCGCTAGATCGTGCAACTTTCCGTGGGACAGCCGCTCAAGCCGCGCGGGCCAGACTGCCGTTGTGAGGCCTTTCGCGATGGCGTCTGCGGAAATGTGGAAGCCTTCAAGGCGGCGCGCGGCAGCAATCGCGGTGCCCGCATTTTCGAGCTGATGCCGGCCGAAGAGGCGCGGGAGCGGCAGATCGAGCAAGCAATCTTCGTCCTGGAAAATCAGCCTGCCCTGCTGCTCGAAGACATCCCAGCTGCGGTCCGCCGCGATCAAAGGGCAACCGATTGCTTTCGCCCGCGCCTCGATCACGCCAAGCGCTGATTCGGCCTGTCTGGAGACGATCGCCGGCCGCCCGCGCTTCAAAATGCCTGCTTTCTCGCCTGCGATGGCCTCGATCGTATCGCCGAGGAACGAGCAATGATCGAGCGAGATCGGCGTAAGGATCGTGGCAAGAGGCTCATCGATGACGTTGGTGGCATCGAGCCTGCCGCCCAGCCCCGTTTCAAGCAGCACAATATCGGCAGGGTTTTCCGCGAACGCCAGAAAAGCGGCCGCTGTCGTGATCTCGAAAAAGGTAATGGGCTCGCCGCCGTTCGCAGCTTCAGCGCGGCTCAAAATATCCGCCAGATGCTGCTCTCCTATCGGCCGGGCACCGCCAGGGCTCGCCAGCATAATTCGCTCGTGAAACCGGCGCAAATGAGGGGAAATAAACGCGTGCGTCCGGTAGCCGGCCGCCTCCAGCATACCTTTAAGGAAGGCGACAGCCGAGCCCTTGCCGTTCGTGCCAGCGACGTGCACCACCGGCGGGATCCGGCGATGCGGATTTCCAAGCGCATGCAGCAAGCGTTCGACCCGCCCAAGAGAAAGGTCGATACTCTTCGGGTGAAGCTTTTCAAACCGTGCGAGAAGGCTTTCGGTCTTTTGGGGCTGCAAGGCTGGGTCCTGAGTTGAAGAGCGCGGACGCGGCAAGCGCGTTTGCGTTCCGGTGGCGAGCTAGAGCGCGCCTATTCCGGAATCGAGAGCGCGCTCTAAGTCTTTGTGTACGCGTGATCCCCGCCTCCGCGAGGAAAAGCCTTATCGCAAAACCGGTGTCCACTTTTGCCGATCGTGCTCTGACGGCGTTCCAGCCTAGGCGGGCGGGTTCGCTGGAGCTGCCGGCATCGCGTCCGATAGGCTTTCGCCGGCCCTGGCTTCCTGTTTCGACGCTGCGATCTGCTCGGCTGTTGCGGGCAGATTGATTTCCATCGTACCCCCAACGGCCCTCCTGCGGACCTTCACATTGTTCATACCGGCGCGATGCCTCCGCTCGGTCACAAGCAGGCTGCACAAGCGGCTCAAGGTCTCGCGCAAATCGTGCCGGTGCACGACCATATCGATCATGCCATGATCCAGGAGGTATTCCGATCTTTGGAAGCCGTCGGGAAGCTTTTCGCGAATGGTTTGCTCGATCACGCGGGGGCCGGCAAAGCCGATCAACGCTCCGGGTTCGGCAATATGGATATCGCCCAGCATCGCATAGGACGCGGTGACCCCGCCAGTTGTTGGGTTCGTGAGAACGACGATATAGGGTAGCTTAGCCTCGCGCAGGCGCTGCACGGCAACCGTCGTGCGCGGCATCTGCATAAGCGAGAGGATGCCCTCTTGCATGCGTGCGCCGCCAGAGGAAACGAACAGAATATAGGGCACCTTCAGCTCGACGGCTTTCATCATGCCGGTGATAATCGCCTCGCCGGCCGCCATGCCGATCGAGCCGCCCATAAAGGCGAAATCCTGCACCGCCGCGATGATGGATAAGCCATCGAGCGTGCCGAACCCTGTCAAGAGCGCGTCGCTCATGCCGGTCTTGACCCGGGCTTCCTTGAGCCTGTCCGCATAGCGCTTTTCGTCGCGGAACTTCAAGGGGTCTGTGGGAACCTCGGGAACGGCCAAAACCTCGAACTTGCCGCCGTCGAAAAAAGACTTCAGCCGCGCCTCCGCTCCGATGCGCATATGGTAGCCGGAACCTGGAATAACGAATTGATTGCCCTCGAGGTCTTTGTGAAAGACCATCTGGCCTGTCTCCGGGCATTTTACCCAGAGATTTTCCGGCATCTCCCGCTTTTGCCATAGGCCACGGATTTTAGGCCGAACGACGTTATTGATCCAGTTCACGTGTCCTCGTGCCTCTCACGCCGCACAGACGGCGGTTCGCAACTATCGCTCTGCGGCTTTCATACCGGAGGAAAGCCGCTCAACCAGATCCAAAACCGCTCGTATGGTTAAGTCGGTGGCAAGCTGTGCTTCGTCAAGGCTTTGAGCGATCGCATCCACGAGCACCGACCCTACGACAACCCCATCCGAAACCCCCGCGATCGCGCTGGCTTGCTCGGGCGTTCGCACGCCGAAGCCTACCACGACCGGCAGAGGGGTACGTGCCTTGATGCGTGTGACATTTCGCTCCACCTTGCTTAAATCCGGTGCGCGCGTTCCGGTAATTCCGGTGATGGAGACGTAATAGACGAAACCGCTCGTATTGGCCAGCACCCTCTCCAGCCGGTGATCGGTGGTTGTCGGAGCCGTCAGCCGGATGAAACTCAATCCGGCTTGGAGCGCTGGCAAGCAAAGCTCATCGTCCGCCTCAGGCGGGACGTCGACGACGATAAGCCCATCCACACCGGCGTCCACCGCCCCGGCCAGAAAGCTGTCCACGGGAAACACATAGATGGGGTTATAATAGCCCATCAGAATGACCGGCGTTTCGCTATCGGTCTCCCGGAAGCTCCGCACCATTGCCAAGGTCTTGCGCATGGTTTGCCCGCTGCGTAAAGCGCGCTGCGACGATCTTTGAATGGCTGGCCCGTCCGCCATCGGGTCGGAGAACGGCATCCCGAGCTCGATGATGTCCGCCCCAGCTTTTGGCAGTCCCTTCAGGATCTCAAGCGAGGTGGCGTAATCGGGGTCGCCCGCTGTCGTAAAGGTGACGAGCGCCTTTTTCTTCGCCTCTGCCAGCCGCGCAAAAGTCCTCGCTATCCGCTCCATTGAAAACCGCTCAATTCTTCGATGTTTCTGGGCTAAGCGCCGGTTAGATTTCCATTCCAAAGTGGCCGGCGACGGCGAAAATGTCCTTATCGCCGCGTCCGCACATGTTCATAACGAGGAGATTGCTAGGGGGCAAGGCCGGCGCGAGCTTAGCCACATAAGCCAGCGCGTGCGCCGGTTCGAGCGCAGGGATGATGCCCTCGAGACGGGTGCAGATTTGGAACGCGTCCAGCGCTTCCCGGTCGGTTGCCGCCACATAGGTCACGCGCCCCGTGTCGCGCAGCCAAGAGTGCTCCGGGCCTATGCCTGGATAATCGAGGCCCGCCGAGATCGAATGCCCGTCCAGAATCTGCCCATCGTCATTCTGCAACAGATAGGTCCGGTTGCCGTGAAGAACGCCGGGCCGGCCGCCATTCAGCGAGGCGCAATGCCCGTTTGGAACGTCGAGGCCGCGCCCCGCCGCCTCGACGCCGTATATTTTTACCGGACGGTCGTCGAGGAATGGATAGAACAGGCCCATCGCGTTCGATCCGCCGCCAATGCAAGCCACAAGCGTATCGGGTAGCCGGCCCTCGGCGGCCATCATCTGTTCGCGGACCTCGCGGCCGATGATCGACTGGAAATCGCGCACCATCGCCGGGTAGGGGTGCGGCCCGGCAACCGTACCGATGATGTAGAACGTGTCCTCGACATTGGCGACCCAATCGCGCAGCGCCTCGTTCAGGGCGTCTTTGAGTGTCGCCGACCCCGAGATCACCGGCCGCACCTCGGCACCGAGAAGCCTCATGCGAAACACGTTCGGGCTTTGGCGCTCGATATCGGTCTGGCCCATATAGACGACGCAAGGAAGCCCAAAGCGCGCCGCGACGGTCGCGACCGCAACGCCGTGCTGGCCGGCGCCTGTCTCCGCTATGATGCGCGTCTTGCCCATCCGCATCGCGAGCAGGATCTGCCCAAGGCAGTTATTGATCTTGTGCGAGCCGGTATGATTGAGCTCGTCGCGCTTGAAATAGATTTTCGCACCGCCGAAATGCTTCGTCAGCGGCTCGGCGAAATAGAGCGGGCTCGGCCTGCCGGCGTAATGAGCGTTGAGATCCTGCAGCTGTGCATGGAACGCTGGGTCGTCTTTCGCCTGAGCGTAGGCTGCTTCAAGCTCAAGGACGAGCGGCATCAGCGTCTCGGCGACGAAGCGTCCGCCATAAAGGCCGAAATGCCCTCGCTCGTCTGGGCCGGTTCGAAAGCTATTCAGGTGCAGCGGCGTCTCAGCAATAGACATGACTTTTTCCTTTTTGGGCCGCAGTTGAAGCTGGCATGGCCGGTGCGAAGGATTTCGCGATCTTTACAAACTTCCTTATGCGTGCGGGGGTCTTCACGCCAGGCGAAGTCTCCACTCCCGAAGAAACATCGACAGCCAAGGCACCGCTCGCGCTCAGAGCTTCAAGCACATTTTCAGCGTTAAGACCGCCAGAAAGCATGAAATCCGGTCTGGGTGAAGCTCTTGGCAGCCAAGTCCAATCGAAGGCAAGTCCGTTTCCCCCAGGAAGGGCACCGCAGATACCTATGGCCTTCGCGTCGAAGAGGAGAATATCCGCGGCGGACTCAAACCGGCGCGCGGCCGATATGTCCTTCGGCCCTCCGACCTTTATTGCCTTAATGATGGAGGCTTGAGACAAGGAGCGCGTGTCTGCAATGCGCTGCAAGCTCTCATCTCCGTGAAGCTGAAGAAAGCCGGGGTGCACCTCGGCCATGATTGCCTCGATGGCGGCGTCCGTCGCGTTAACCGTTAACGCGACGGTTTTTATCCGGCCTTCCGCCAGCCGCGCAAGCCTAGCCGCCTGCTTAAGCGATACATTTCTGGGGCTTTTCTCGAAGAACACAAAGCCTGCGTAGTCGGCACCGGCCTCTATAGCTGCTTCCAGGGTTTTCTTGGTCGATAGCCCGCAAATCTTAACTGAGACGCTCATTCTTCTCTTGATCGGATAGCTGGAACCGCGGCGTGCTTGGGCCTCCCTTTGCCCGCCGGCGTTACACTGGGGTGGATTTCAAAGATAGGACCGCAACGCACGCGGCGCCGCAGCTGTACCTTCCGCCCCCGGCACGGCTTGTAAACCGGCTTTCAAGACTTCTGCCTCGCGCTTCCACAGCGCAACCTCTTTCGACCTTGCGCGAGCGGCTTGCCGCCAATGCCCTTGGCCTATCCACACAGAAGCCGCCCCGAGAAAGATCCCGATAAACATCGCTACGAAAAGATAGACAAACAAGGGAGCTTCAACCGATGGCACAAGCTTTCTATCGCTGAAAGGGCTAAACGGGTCGAGCACGAATGCCACGGGTGTGCGGTTCGCCACGGCAAAGGCCGCGACGAGACAGCCGAAGATACAAAGGAGCAAAACTTTGATAAAGCGCTTCATGGTTCTTGCGGATACCGGTTCTCAGGGGGGTCAGGAGGCCTTTTTCGCCGCCTTTTTACGGCCCTTCGGCTTCTCCACAGAATCTCCGGCAGGATTGAGCCGGATACGAAGCTCCTTACCGGTCTTGAAATAGGGAACGTACTTTTCCGATACCTCTACCTGATCGCCCGTCCGTGGATTCCGGCCGGCCCGGGCTGGGCGGTGCTTGACGGAAAATGCACCGAAACCGCGTAGTTCGACACGATCGCCTCGTGCGAGCGCACTTGTGATCTCCTCGAAAATCACATTCACGATCTTTTCCACGTCCTTGTGCATCAGGTGAGGATTCCCGCCCGCAAGCTTTTCGATGAGTTCGGATTTAATCATTGCAGCGCCTCACTTTTTATCGGTTCAAGGGTGCCAAATCGAAAAGAGTCCGTCAAGTGGGCGGTCCTTCAGGGCTTCGAGCTCCGTCAGCACGCTCTCATCGGCCAGAGCGCCAAGCCCGAGCTTGGCCGCAAGCGATGCGATGGAAGACCGGAACAGGTCGAACTCGGAGCTCGACTGCGGCTTCCAGTCCCGGACCTTTAGGCCCGCCTTCACCTTGCGGACATCGGTGAACCACTTAATGGCCGTCTGCTCGTCGCCGATCGCATCGATCAGCCCGGTCTGCAGCGCCTGACGTCCTGTATAGATCCGGCCGGTTTTGATATCGTCCATGGATGGAGCAACAGCCTTACGCCTTTCGGCAACCAAGCCAACGAACCAGGCTTGGGATTCTTTGACCAATTCCTCGGAAAGGCGCTTTGCTTCCTCGGTTGCGGGTTTGAACGGCGAAGGTTCTGCCTTCAGCGGCCCGCTGCGGACCTCATCCACCTTGACGCCGAGCTTGGAGAGCAAATCGCTTACCTCTGCCCACTGGAAGATCACCCCGACCGAGCCGGTAATCGTATTGCCTCGGGCGACGATATAGTCGGTGGCAATCCCGCCCAGATAAGCGGCGGACGCGGCCACCGTACCAAAAACAGCGGCCACAGGCTTCGCTTGCGCAAGCTCGCGCAAATCCTGATAAAGCGCCTCGCCGCCGGTGGTCGTACCACCGGGGCTATCGACGGAAATAATCACGGCTTTGACATGGCTGTTCTTACGCAGCTTGTTCAAAAGCTCGTGCCGCTTCCGGCTATCCCCGATGAACCCGCTGATCGTGACCCGGGCGATATGATCGCGCCCGATGGCGGAGAACGGCTCTTGATCCCCCTTGGCGGCGGCAAAAGCTATCGCCGCGACGATGGCAAAGATCGCCAGCACGCGCCAAACGATTAGCCGGCGCTTTAGCCGGCGGCGATCAATGAGAATGTCCGAGTCCAAAGTCATGCGCCCGCCTCTTTGCAAGGCCGGGCTGGCCTATGCCAACCCGGCGGCCTGCTCTTCTATTCAACGCCTAGCAACATAATCACTCTTTGTCCTTGGTTTGAGCCTTGTTTAAGGCCGCACCAAGAATATCGCCGAGCGACGCGCCACTGTCCGTTGAGCCGAATTGGGCCACGGCTTCCTTCTCTTCCGCAATCTCAAGCGCCTTGATCGACAGCCCGATCTTGCGTCCACTCTTATCGATTTGAGTGACGACCGCGTCAACCATATCGCCGGCAGAGAAACGCTCGGGGCGCTGATCGCTGCGATCGCGAGAAAGGTCCGCCCGGCGGATGAAGGCGGTCACGTCGGTTCCCGCGATCTTCACGTCGATTCCGGCGTCCTTCACCTCGATCACCTGGCAAGTGACGGTAGACCCCTTCTTCAGCGCCGCCGCCGCCTGGAACGGATCGGTGGCGAGCTGCTTGATTCCAAGGCTGATTCGCTCTTTCTCGGGATCGGTCTCGAGCACGGCAGCGCGCACCGTGTCTCCCTTGCTGTAGTCCTTGATCGCCTCCTCGCCGGGGCGCTGCCAGTCGAGGTCCGAAAGATGGACCATGCCGTCGATGCCGCCGTCGAGGCCGATGAACAGGCCGAACTCTGTGATATTGCGAACCTGGCCTTCGACAGCCGAGCCTTTTGGATGGTTCGCGGCGAAAGCATCCCAGGGATTTTCCTGCGTCTGTTTCAGGCCCAGCGAGATGCGGCGCTTGCCCGAGTCGACCTCGAGCACTTGCACTTCAACTTCCTGGCTTGTCGAGACGATCTTGCCGGGATGCACGTTCTTTTTCACCCAACTCATCTCGGAGACGTGGATGAGGCCTTCGACGCCGGCCTCCAGCTCGACGAACGCGCCGTAGTCGGCGATATTCGTAACCGTTCCCTTGAACTTGCCGCCAATCGGGTACTTGGCCTCGATGCCGGACCACGGGTCGGAGCCGAGCTGCTTCATGCCGAGGCTGATCCGCTGCGTCTCGGGATTGATGCGCACGATCTGGACCTTGACCGTGTCGCCCACATTCAAGATCTCGGTCGGATGGTTGACGCGCTTCCACGCCATGTCGGTGACATGCAAGAGGCCGTCGATGCCGCCAAGATCGATGAAGGCGCCGTAATCGGTGATGTTCTTGACGACGCCATCGACGACTTGGCCTTCCTCAAGCTTGGCCACGATCTCGGAGCGCTGCTCGGCACGCGTCTCTTCGAGCACTGAGCGCCGGGACACGACGATGTTGCCGCGCCGGCGATCCATTTTCAGAATCTGGAAGGGCTGCGACACGTTCATAAGCGGGGTAACGTCCTTGATCGGACGGATATCGACTTGGCTACCTGGAAGGAACGCGACAGCGCCGTCGAGATCGACCGTGAAGCCGCCCTTGACACGATTGAAGATCACGCCCTCAACCTTTTCGCCCGCGTTGAATTTTTGTTCGAGCTTTGTCCAGCTATCCTCGCGGCGCGCCTTCTCGCGGCTGAGCACCGCTTCGCCGGCGGCATTTTCGATGCGCTCGACATAGACTTCCACCTCGTCGCCGACCGCGACGGAGGTTCCTTGCGCCGTGGTACCGAACTCCTTGAGCGGCACGCGGCCTTCGGTCTTCAACCCGACGTCGATAACCGCGAGATCCTTTTCTATGGCGACGATCTTGCCTTTTACCACAGCGCCTTCGGCGGGCGCCGAGCCGGATAGGGATTCTTCGAGAAGAGCTGCGAAGTCATCGGCGGTCGGATTGTATTCCCTGGCCTTTGGCTCTATTGTTTGCGTTGCGATCATTAAAACTCCGATGGCCGGAGGCCATGCCTGCGTTAGTGTTGAACCGAACGGCTTGCCGGACCCGCGGTTTCCGGCGCCGTTATCATGTATTTCCCGATTGCCGTTTGAAGGCCGATGATTCAGGAGTGAACCGCGCACACCGGTAAATCATGGCAGGCCCGGCCCAAAACGGGTCATGACAGCATGATTTATCTGCGGCCCGCGACTTTATCAATAAGCTCAAGAGCGGCGGCGAAGGCTTTTTCTATATCTAACTCTGTCGTATCGAGCAAGAGTGCGTCTCCGGCCGGCCGCAAAGGCGAAACCGGACGCTCGCGGTCGCGGCGGTCGCGCTCCTCGATCTCGTGCAGCACCGCCGCCTCTGTCGTTTGGACGCCATATCCAGTCAGCTCGGTGTAGCGGCGGCGCGCCCGGGCGGGGGAGCTCGCGCTTACGAAGATTTTTACCTCCGCGTCTGGACAGACCACGGTCCCGATATCGCGGCCCTCGATCACAGCGCCTTGTGGATTGTCCGCGAAACTACGCTGATAGGAAAGCAGAGCCGCCCGCACCTCGGGGATTGCGGCAACAACCGACGCGGCCTCCCCATTTCCCTTCAACCTGAGATTTGGGTCCGAGAGCGTAGCCGGATCGAGACGGCGGGCCGCCTCGGATGCTGCTTTCGCGTCGGTGAGCGCATGCCCGGCGGCAATCACATCGCGGGCGACGGCGCGATAGAGCGAGCCGGTGTCCAGATGGGCCAGGCCGTACCTTTGTGCGATCCGCCGGGCGAGCGTGCTTTTTCCGGCAGCCGCGGTCCCGTCAATTGCAATAATCATCGGCCGCCCATCTCCACGGCATTCTCGAAACAGGCCCCCAGCGATTGCATAAGCCCTCCGAATCCGGGAAAACTCGTTGCGATCATGGAAGCGTCATCCACGGTCACCGGCTCCTCCGCCGCAAGTCCCAGAACCAAAAACGCCATGGCGATCCTGTGATCCATGTGCGTGGCTATCACGCCGCCGCCCCTCACCTTTGCGGAGCCGGCAACCGCAAGCGTATCGCCATGTGCCTCCGCGTGGACACCGCAAGCGTTCAAGCCCGCCACCATGGCCGCCAGCCTGTCGCTCTCCTTGACGCGAAGCTCGGCAAGGCCGTGCATGACCGTGCTTCCTTCCGCGAAGGCCGCGAGCGCGGCAAGAATGGGGTACTCGTCGATCATCGACGGCGCGCGCTCCGCTGGAACTTCAACGCCGCGAAGCGTACTTGTCCTCACCCGAAGATCGGCCACCGGCTCCCCATTCAGCTCCCGCTCATTCTCAAAGGATAGGTTGGCGCCCATCTCTCTAAGCGTTTCATAAAAACCCGTCCGCGCTGGATTGATAAGAACGTTGCGGATGAGAATAGCGGAGCCCTGGCACAGAACGGCGGCCGCGGCGAGAAATGCGGCAGAGCTTGGGTCGCCTGGAACCGCGACAGGCTTTCCTTGAAAGGCCTTGCCCCCTTCAACAGAGATCCGGATGCCGCCTTCAACTGGAGCTGACGAAACGGCCGCGCCGAAATAGGCTAGCATCTTCTCGGTATGATCGCGGGTCTTTTCGGTCTCGATCACCGAAGTGCGCCCAGCGGTTAAAAGCCCGGCGAGCAGAATCGCCGACTTGACCTGCGCTGACGGGACGGGAAGCCGGTACTCCACCGGCACGAGCCCGGAGCTGCCTGCCAGCGTCAGCGGCAGAGTGGCCCGCCCCTCCTCCTCGATTTGAAGGCCCATTTTCTTCAACGGATCGAGAACGCGGCCCATTGGCCGCTTTTTCAAGGATTCATCCCCTGTGAAGACAGCGCGGATGGGATGGCCCGCCACAACGCCCATCATAAGGCGCGCGCCAGTCCCCGAATTACCGAAATCAAGAGGGGCGGCCGGCTCCGTCAGGCCGCCAAGGCCCGATCCGGTAACAATCCAGTTCACGCCGTCCCTTCGCACATCCGCGCCAAGCTGCTGCATGACACGCGCCGTGCACAAGATATCCTCCGACTCCAGCAGACCGCTTACCGGGGTTTGACCTTCCGCCAGCGCCCCCAGGATCAAAGCCCTATGAGAGATGGATTTATCGCCAGGCACCGAAACCGTACCTTGCAAAGCGCCCGATTTGCGCGACATGAGGGGCTTCGGGACGGTTAGAGCCTGGGACATCGGCCGGCAGCCTTAGGTTTGTTGAAGGGAAACATCGCTATTCAATCCGTCATAGACCCTTGCCGGACTTCGCTGTCAATCGGTTGCGGCGCAAGGTTGCGCAATTTCCCGGCGGCTTTTTCTCTTTGCCTTTGACATACGAAGTGGATGCTGACTATGCCATTCACGATTGCCGGCGCGCGGGAGGCGCGCTATCCCTAACAGCCAAGGAAGCTTCAGACACATGTCCAATAAAGCAGAGCGCGGAACAAAGCGGGTTTGCCAATCGTGCGGCAGCAAATTCTACGACCTGCACCGCGACCCCATCGTTTGCCCGATGTGCCAGGCTGCGTATCAGCTCAGTGCGCCTGCATCGCGTGCGGCGGCCGGCGGCAATAACCTCGACGCGGACGACGACGCCGTCCTCGATTCCGGCAGAACTGGGCTTGAATTTGTGCCCCTCGACGAAGTTGCGGCGAGGGAGGGAGAGGAACTCCCCGATATCGAGGGCGGTGACATTGCCGATGCGGGCGACGACGAGGATGGCGCGCTCGACCCGGGCACCGAGGAAGAGCCCTTCCTTGAAGCCGAGGACGAAGGCGAGGCCGACATGTCCGGTTTTGTGGGCGGCGGCAAGGACGAGGAAGTCTAAAGCCGGAATGCAGGATCGCCACGGCGGCGCGCGCCGCCTCGCGATGAGTGTTTGGGGCGATGCCACGGCATCGTTCTCCATTCCACCGGCACGTTGTGTGCGGCCTCGATCATTTGCCTTGTTTCACGCCCTTCACATTCAGGCGGGGATTGGCTTTGGAGGTGTTTTTCGGAACGCCTGAGTTTTTTATCGCCATGGAAGGCCTGCCGCCTTTGGGGGGCGTAATCGTGCGTTCGGATGCCTGACCTTTAGCCGCGCCATCGCTGACATTTCCGGCCTGGGCTGCCCCGGACAGGCCCGGAACGAATGACACCGGTGCGGCAAGCACAATTGCGGCTGCCAGAGCCGGCAGCGATAGATGCTTTAACATGGCGATCTCCTTCGATTCTCGAATTGCAGGAGAGGGGAGCAAGACGGGCTAATATCCAGTTTCCACTCTAACGGCACGTTCCGTGCCGCACCTAATTAGTCGCAGCACGCGCGGGAAAGTTTCAAGAGCTTTGTAAAAAAATTCCGCGCCGTAGATCGCACCGCCGGCGGGCAGCCCGTGCCCGCAAATGCGCCGCGGCGCGATTGCGGGAGGCAAAGCCCCTGGCAATCCAGCCGCATGGTCAAACGCGGCGTCTATTTCCCCGGATCGCGGTGGCGCTTAAGCGCCTCGCGATGACAGAGCCGAGGCCTGCCCCGGGTCCCGCCGGAGCCGGACAGCCCCCAGAAGAAACCGCAAAACCCTCTCATTTTTGTTGCGGCAGGCGAGCCGAGGGATTAAGTACGGGTTTCACGCGCGGCGGAACCGGCCCATGTTCCGCCGATGGGGCCATAGCTCAGCTGGGAGAGCGCTTGAATGGCATTCAAGAGGTCGGCGGTTCGATCCCGCCTGGCTCCACCAAGCCTTCGAAATCTATGTGTTGGACCAAAATCCGGTTGAATGCTCGCTGGCCGCTGTTGTCATCCCGGACGCGGTGCGCATGGGATGACGTGCCGCGATCCAGTATTAGACGCAGACCTCAGGTCTTTCTTGAAAGACCCTACCGGTTCCATATATGCTCGACAACACGTCCACATCGGACACGTCCTCATACCGCCGCGCGAGCGGTGAGATTAGCAGGCATGCCGGAATGTGCACTTGGCACGAGGAGGTGCTTACCGTGGAAGAATCCCTCAAAGATTTCGAGCTCGAAGCCTGGGGCGAAGGCGAGCTGGCTTACATCAAGCAGCTCAAGGCGAAGGACGTGGCAGAGCTTTTCCCGCAGCTTGGCGGCCTGCCCGAGGGCATCGACCTTTACGCAGTCGTTTCGGCGGATGGCACACCTATGGTGCTGACCGATAGCCGGTCCGCAGCCCTTGAGAATGTGGAAGAAAGCGATTTGGAGCTGGTTACGCTTCATTGATGGCGGACGAAATACGCCCGCCGTTGCGGCAGGCGTTCAATTTTCAGATCGTTAAGCCGCGTGCGACGCGGCTTTTTCTGTGAGAATTGCGTAAATCGCCGCGCGATCGCGGCAGGAGCGCAGTTTTTCCACCGCTTTAGGTTCCCGCAGCAGCCGCGAAACCCTGGCGAGCGCTTTGAGGTGATCGGCGCCCGCACTTTCAGGCGCGAGGAGCAGCATGACGATATCGACCGGCTCCTCATCGATCGATTCGAACTCCACAGGCTCTTCAAGCCGCGCGAAAACACCCACACTGTGCCGGAGATTCGGCAGCTTGCCATGCGGAATGGCGATGCCCGAGCCCACGCCGGTCGACCCGAGCCGCTCGCGCTGAAAGAGGATGTTGTAGATGTCCACGCTGTTCAGTCCAGTCAGATCCGCGGCGCGGTCTGAAAGGATTTGAAGCACCTGCTTCTTATTCGCGGCCTTTAGGGACGGAATAACGCCGTAAGGCGTTATGAGGTCGCTCAAATCCATGTCTTGTCCCACGCGTTAACGTCCTCCATGTGCAGACCGCGACCTACGCTTTCGCGCTCGCAACACTGCCGCTGGGGTCGATCCATCCGATATTTCCATCCGGACGCCGGTATACGACGTTGATCCCACCGTGCGCAGCGTTACGAAACACGAGAAATGGCTGATCGGCAAGATCCATCTGCATGACGGCATCGCTCACCGCCATCGCCCGTACCCGGGCTGGCGTTTCGGCTATTACGGCCGGAGCACCTGCCCCATCTCCCTCGGCACCCGTGGACTCGGCAATGCTCTCGAAATCTATCACATAATCGATACCCGCGCCTTCGAAAAGATACGCGGAGCTAACAGGGCCATGCCCATGGCTCTTAAGCCTCCGCTTGTAGCGGCGCAACCGCTTTTCCAACCGGTCCAGGGCAGAATCGACGCTTCCATAGGCGTCGGCACCGTTCCCGGCCGATTGCATGTCAAGCCCAGACTCCAGATGTATGGCGCACTGCGTCAAGAATCCATCGTGATTCTTCTCCACGCTGATTTGGCCGGATACGGGCCGCCCCGAGAATTTACCCAGCGCGGTTTCTACCCGGCTCAGCGCGTAACTACGCAGACTTTCGCCAAGATCGACGTTTTTTCCGGTTATTTTGATTGTCATCGCAGAATAGTTGAGTTTGGCGTTCAGTTTTGGGGCCGAATTGCACCAGCCCATCGGTAATAGTACATGGGGCGATTAGTTGGCGCAACACTTAAAACCTGCTTTTGCGGGAAGCTCAATACACAGGATTCCCAAGTAGAAGCTAGCTCCTCGCGGAAGCCAGCCATTCACATGACTGCGCGTAAAAACACATGAAGGGGCTGCACTTCAGTTCCTCCGCGCCTTAGCGGGGAGCAAGCACCATGATCATCTGCCGGCCTTCAAGTTTCGGTTCCAGTTCAACCTTGGCGATCGTGCCGGTTTCCTCCTTCACCTTCACAAGGAGCTGCATTCCTAGCTCCTGATGCGCCATTTCGCGCCCTCTGAAGCGAAGCGTAACCTTTACCTTGTCGCCCTCTTCGAAGAACTTCTTCATAGCGCGCATCTTGACTTCGTAATCGTGGGTATCGATATTTGGCCGCAGTTTAATTTCCTTGACCTCGACAGTCTTTTGTTTCTTTCGCGCCTCAGCAGCTTTCTTCTGTGCTTGGAACTTATACTTCCCGAAATCCATGATCTTACAGACAGGGATTTCTCCATTCACCGCAATCTCGACAAGATCGAGACCGGCTTCCTGGGCACGGGAAAGCGCGTCGCGCTTATTGATGTTGCCGTGGTTCTCCCCTTGTTCGTCGATGAGTTGAACTTCACGGGCGATAATACCTTCATTAATGCGCGGACCTTCTTTGGCGGGCGCGCGGGTCATCGGACGGCGTATGTGACTTCTCCTATGTCTGTTGACGACGCAAGTTAGAAAATGAGGATAAAAACCGCGGCCGGCAAGTCAAGTGCCTTCTTGCGCGAGACAGCCTTACCGTCACTTTTGTGTCGCAGTCTTAAACGTCTCCGCAAGTTGGGTTCCGAGCAAGCGATCGTAGACGGTCAAGGTCTGCAGTTGTAAGGCGTGCTTGCAGAATTCCCGCCGCGCGCGCTCCATTCCCGCCTGACGCAAAGCTTCGAGCGCGCCGTTATCCATCGCCAATGCGAAGCAAAGCGATTCGCGGAGCGCCGAGGAATTGCCCGGTTCGAAGAGCCAAGGCCCATGGCTTGGCACGCAAGAGGAGCCCGGCGGGCTGTCGCCTTCTCCGGCTCCGGCATGCGCAAGTAACCCCGGCTCGGCTGGGACCGTTTCGGGAAACGCACCGATATTGGACGCGATCACTGGGCAGCCCATGGCTTGCGACTCGATCGAGGACCGGCCGAATGCCTCCGCTTCGATGGATGGCAGCACCGTGAACGCGGCAGACTTGAAGGCGGCGGGCATATCGTCGCAATGGCCGGCGACGATTACCCGGCCGCGAAGTCCTTGGGTCTCAATGGAGGCCTCGAGCTCCGCTCTGTACGCCGAGCGGTTTTGCTCGTCGCCTATCAGCACGAAAACCGCGTCAGCGCACTCACCGCGCGCATGCAATTGTGCCGCCGCATCGATCAGAACGTGCTGCCCCTTCCAGCGGCTCAGCCGCGCAGGCAACAGAACGATGCGCTTGCCCGCGGGCACACCCCACATCTCGCGCAACGCCCGGACGCGATCCGCCGTTACCGCGGCGGGATCGAACCTCTCGAGGTCCACACCGCGGTAAATCACACCCACCCGGGCTGACGAATCAGGATGCCGGTGGCGCACAAGTTTCGCCGTGTAGTGCGAATTGCAGATGACCGCGTCGCCTCGCGCCATGACGCTGTTGTAGAAAGCTTTCAGGCGGCCTTCTTGATTGTAGATCCCGTGATAGGTGGTAACGAAGCAGCGTTTCGTCCGCCGGGCAGCGATGAATGCGCTCCACGCCGGCGCGCGGCTGCGGGCATGAATGAGGCTCACCCCCCGCTGACGGATAAGCCCTCCAAGACGGCCCGCGTTAAAGAGAATCGCGGCCGGATTTTTCGTTTTCGCCGGGAAGCGGACCAACTCGCCGCCAGCTTCCGCAAGTTCGTCCTCAAGACGGCCTCCGGCGGACACCACGAGCGCCCGGCCTCCCCCAAGCGTTATCGCCTCCGCCATTTCGATCGTTGAGCGCTCGGCGCCGCCCGCCGACAGCTCTGGCACGATTTGCAGAATGACGGGCCAAGGCATTCGTTTTAACATCGCAGCGGCCCAGATCGGTGGCTCCCGGCCCCGCTTGCCCAGCTGGAGCAAGCGATTGTACCGGGGTTTCGGCTCAGTCTCATAAAAGAAGCATAGGATGAACGGCGAAGAACTGCAATTGCTCCCAGTTAGTGCCGGCAGGGAAGGGCCTGTGTCTATCGCGTATCGTTTCCGCAAGCCTAAGGAAAATAAGCCAACATTTGTCTGGTTCTGCGGCCTTAAATCGCAAATGGAAAGCGTGAAAGCCAGTGCGCTGGCCGCTTGGGTGCGGCAGAACGGCGCCGGCTGCCTCAGATTCGATTACTCCGGCCATGGCAAATCCGGCGGCCGGTTCGAGGAGGGCACCATCAGCGCGTGGCTCGTTCAGGCCGCCACGCTGTGCCGGCACGTCCTCTCGGATGGCCCGGCGGTCTTCGTGGGTTCGAGCATGGGCGGCTGGATCGCACTTCTGCTCGCGAGGCGATTCTTTGCGGAAGCTCCCCCTCACCCAAGCCCTCTCCCCGAGGGGAGAGGGGGAAGGAGCCGCGGCCCTCTCCGCGGGGAGGAGAGCAATTCCGGCGTCCTCTCTCCCCGAGGGGAGAGGGACAGAGTGAGGGGGGACTTTGCCCCCGATCTCAAAGGCCTCGTTCTCATCGCGCCAGCTTGGGACCTTACGCGGCTGTTCTGGGAACGCGCGCCCGCTGAAACGCGCGAATCCATCTTGCGCGACGGGGTCTATTACCGCCCCTCGGCCTATGGCGATGAGCCCTATGCGATCACGAAGGCGCTGATCGAGGATGGCGAGCGCCATCTCTTCGGCGCCGGCCCCCTGCCTCTCGCCTTGCCTATCCGCATCGTCCACGGCTGCCAGGACCCGGATATTCCCTGGCGTCACTCGCTTAGCCTTCTCGACGTCATCGCCTGCCCCGATATGCGCCTCACCCTCATCAAGGACGGCGAGCATCGCCTGTCGCGGCCGGCCGACCTTGCGCTCCTCTTCACTACCCTCGAAGAATTCCTTTAGAGCGCCGGGCGGGCTGGCCTTTGACCGTCCTTTAAGCTGACATCGACCCGTTCATCGGGCTGGTCGAAAACAGTTCCGGCCCCGCCGGCGTTCCTCGCCTCCTCAGCGGCTCTCTTATCGTCCTCTCCTGCAGACTCTTCCAAAATAGCGACAGCTTTGTTCCAGCCGTAACCGTTCGCAGTTCCCGGGCCGGCGAGTTCCGCGTCCTCTTCCGCGGAAGCGTCAAAATCCCCGGTCCCCTCAGCGCCGGCGGCGGCAATGAAATCGCCATAGACGCCTTCGGGGACATCGAATTCGCAATCGAGATCGCACGCCGCGGCACCGGCAAAGCCATCGATGACCACATGCCTAAAGGGCTTGTGCCAATGGTGGCCCCGGAGTCTCGCAAGGCGATCGTGGAGATGGCTGCCGGGTTTCGTGAACTTCAGGCCGGTCAGCGAGCTGTGACGATAGCCAAGCACCTTGTGGGCGAGCAGGTGACCGTTGTAGCTGCGATGGCTGATCGATCCGATGCTCGCAAGTGTCAAATGACTACTTTGGTTGAGATACCCGAATCCGGTGCGGAAACCATGCGCGCCCGGCTCATGCGGAACATGCCGGTAATGACTGCGGATATGGCTTGGTACACCGCCGTCCCAAACGTGTCTCAGTGCAAATAGCGGGCGCCGCGAGGCTTCACCGGAGAAGCTCCGCCTGCGTGGCGGGCTTTCGCGGCGTGCATTGTTTCTTATTGGAGGAGCGCTCCGTAAAAAGCTCCGCCTGCCGGCAGGGAAACTAAGAAAACCATGTCCGCTAGCGCTGAAACCTTTCACGGGCACAGGACCGTCTGACTTTTGCGGGACCGCATGCGGCATAAAGGCCGCGCTCGCAGAGGAGGCCATGACCGCGGTAATGATCGAGACCGGTAGCAGGCGAAATATGTGACTCATCCGGCACCACCACTCAACAATTTGAACTGTGCGCCTCAACAATCAAAGCGTTAACCATATTTAAACCAAAAAGTCCGCACGCGGAAGAGGCTTTGCAGCGCTTACAGCGGGGATGCCGGGCGTGCGCGACACCTTGAGGCGACGGGGTATCTTCATCGGCGCCTGCGCCTTGAAGATTGCCGTAAACGCCAATGGTAGAGAGGTGGCCCATCCAGCGCAGCCGGGACGGGATTGGAGTTGCCGCAGCCGCACACCATATTGAGGGCATGGCGAAAGAACATCCGCATACCGGCGCTGCTTATCGGGTCGTTCCTCTGGAGGATTTGACCTACGGAGTTGAAGTTATCGTGCCGGGAAGCTACCCCACGATGGTGACGAGCTTCGCGACAGAGCAGACTGCCGAAGCATGGATTACAGATTATAAGCGCCGGGTGGCGGAGAACGCCCCTCGTAGTTTCATGCGCGGAAGAGGCTCTAGGAGCTGAACCTTCGGCGCGTTTCCGGGAAGGCCGCTCCAATGCTCCCTCACGACACTTCCGCGAGACGCATTCACGGCATACCGCCAAGCTGTAGCGGCCCATTCCCATGAGCACCCGCCCTCGACTCTCCGGTTCCGATCTTCGCGGGATAAACCGGCTTGCCTTTGACGCCATTGCGGGCGTGATCGGGATGGTCGAAACGATGCACGGCAACATCGGCCGCCGGGGCCTATTCGCCGCTCCCAAGGGCAAAAAAACGCGGGGCATCACAAGGCTGGTCTATCGCAGCATCCAGGGTGTGACCCATTTGGTAGGCACGAGCATCGATGCGGCTCTCGCTCTGCTGGACCCGATCCTCGCCGCCGGGGATTCCACACCCGGCCGCGAGGCGGCGCGCGCAGTTCTCAACGGCGTCCTGGGAGATCACCTCGCCGCGACCGCCAATCCGCTCGCAATTCCTATGAACCTGCGCCGCGACGGCCAGCCGTTGCAACTGGACAAAGAAAGCCTGGCGGCGGCTCTCACCCCGCTCAGCGGCCGGCTGGCTGTGCTGGTGCATGGCCTGTGTTTGAACGACAGGCAATGGCATCGGAACGGCCATGATCACGGCGCAGCGCTCGCCAGCGATTTGGGGTACACCACGGTATATCTGCACTACAACACCGGCTTGCATATTTCCATCAACGGGCGCGCGTTTGCCGGTTTGCTGCAGGCTCTTGCCGCCGAATGGCCCGTCCCGCTGGAGGAGTTGGTTATCCTCGGGCACAGCATGGGAGGCTTGGTGGCGCGAAGCGCGTGCCATTACGGCGCTGAGGCGGGACACGATTGGCCGCGGCGTCTGCGCAAGCTCATTTTCCTTGGCACGCCGCACCACGGCGCTCCTATGGAGCGCGGCGGCCAATGGTTGCATCTTGCACTCGGCAAGAGCAGGTACACGGCGGCTTTTACGCATCCCGGCCGGATTCGCAGCGCGGGCATCACCGATCTTCGTTATGGCGCTCTGCTCGACGGCGATTGGCAGGATAGGGACCGTTTCGAGCATAGGGGCGATCCAAGGCAGGCCGTCCCGCTTCCGTACGGTGTTGAGTGCTTTGCGATTGCAGCATCCATAGGAGGCGATGCCGGGGACCTGCGCGGCCGGCTTCTGGGCGACGGCCTTGTGCCGCTCGGAAGCGCGCTTGGGCAGCATAAAGAGCCCGATCGAGCCTTGCCCATCCCTGAGAGCCGGCAATGGATCGGCCGCAGCATGAATCACTTCGACCTGCTTAGCCGGCGCGAGGTTTACGAGCGGATGCGGCTTTGGCTCGAACCGGCATAGAAAATATCCCGCCAGCCTCTAGAAAGCGCTCCCTGCTCTTTGGCATGGTGCTAGCCTCCGCCTCCGCAGCCCCCGCATCCTCCACCGCCCCCGCCGCCGCCGTCACCTCCGCCGCCGCAGCCTCCAGAACCGGCGGCTTTGGATGCTGCGTAAAGCGACTCGAAAGGCGTACCCGATAACACCACGAGCCCCGTGAGGGCTACCGCTAGCATAAGCTCATTATCGAGAGGGGCCCGCGCCGCCCTTTGGTTCGCGGCTTTCTGCGCTTCTAAAGCCTCGTTTCCTGCCCTGGTGCGGAATGGCGCGGACAGCATGCGAATGCCAAAAAAGACCGTAAAGATAATCAACGCTGCCAAGATGCCGACTGGTTTGTGCCTTTCCTCTCCAACTTGTACTTTGGCGATGCCAAGGATCAAAGGCCCGGCCAAAAGTAGTAAGACCGTAAGGCGGTGGGACAACATTTGAGCATCGCCGGGCGCAAGACGCAGCTGCTGCAATTTGGCGCGGATGCTGTCCACGCCCGGCTGGATTTTATTGGAAAAGTCCCGCCGGGCCATCGGACCGGAGAGCGGGAGGCGTGAAAAGGGCTCCATTTCCCCCGGAAGCGCGCCGGTCACATCGACGGTGCGTCCATCGGCGGTGAGCGTGGCGGCATCTGAGGAGAGGAGTCCTGCAAGCAAGGCGTCGCCCACGCGCGCGCGTCCGCCGGCGAGATAGGCCAGCTCCAGCGGCGACAGGGACGGGCTGGCAAGGCCCCTATCGCCGATGTGGCCCCGCAAATAATAACAGAGCCAGCAAGCCGCACCGGCCAGCAGTGTGTAAAGCGCGAGGAACGGTACGGCCGTCCAATCGAGCGGGTTCAATGGCATCCGGCCTTCCCTCAAAAAAGGCGGCGCAGCATCGTAGCCGGCCGCGGCAAAATGATCGATCGAGTCAAATCGGCTGTGCGGTATCGCTGCCTTGGGCCGAAGCGTACATACGTAGCGGGCCACAGTGCAGGGTCAGGCGGCCCGAAAAACCGTTCGTGCAGCGCCAGGGTTTGTGCATATTGCCGCCGGAAGCGTTGTTGAGCCTCTGGGCCGCCCGGCGTTGGATCGTGATGCAGCGGCGTGCCCAGCACCTCGCCGCACCAAACATTCCAATAATCCCGCGAATAGATAAGGTGCTGATGCCAGACCTCGTCGACCGTCTCGCTGGGGGTCGCGGGCGTTGCCGAAATGGCCGCGAGAAAACAGAACCGGCGATAGCCAGCGATTGCAGCCCTTGCCTCGCCGAGGCTCCAATCCCGGTCGCGGGCTAGCCTCCTTGTAAAATTGAGAGGGCTGTCCGGCTCGAAATCGTGGCTTTCGATCCGCTCCCAAAGCTGTTTGTGAGCTGGCGTCCAGATTTCGGCCGCTAAAGACATAAGCTCCAAACCCCTCGTTTTATTGAAGCTCTCCGCGGATACACCCTACCAGGCTGACTTAGCATTCGCGGCCAGCGCCCGCAATCCTTCGCGGTAGGTTGGAAACTTGAGCGCGACGCCAAGCTCGCGCTTGATCTTGTCGTTGCGCATCCGTTTGTTGCCCGCGTAGAAGCTCCGCGCCATCGGCGAAAGCGCCGCGCTTTCGAACGGGATTTCGGGCGGCGGCGGGGCGCGAAGCAGCTCCGCCGCATAGAGGATGACGTCTTGCGGTGGCGCGGGTTCGTCGTCGGCGACATTGAAAAGCCGCGTTCCGGCCTCGCGGCGTTCCTGGAAAATCGCCGCGGCAACGGTTTGCGCAATGTCGTCCACATGGATGCGGTTGAAGACTTGGCCGGGCTTGACGATGGCCCTCGCATCGCCTGCGCGAATGCGGTCGAGAGAGCTGCGCCCCGGCCCGTAGATGCCAGCGAGGCGGAAGATATCGAGTGGCACGCCGCGCTCCTTGCAAAAGGCACTCCACGCCGCTTCCGCCGCGATGCGCGCGCCGCCGCGGCCTGTTTCCGGCTCGGCCGGGGTCTCCTCATCGGCCCATGCACCCTGAAGATCGCCGTAAACGCCGATGGTGGAAAGATAGCCGATCCAGCGCAGCTGGGGCGCGGCGCGCAAGGTTTGAGCGTAGGCTACAAGCACAGGATCGCCTGCATCGCGCGGAGGCACCGAAATAAGGCAATGCGTTGCGCTTTGAAAGGCCTGCTCTATGCCTCCGGCGTCGTTAAAGAGAACCGGCGCGAAGCCCTGCGCGCCAAGGCTGCTGGATTTCTCCGGCGAGCGGACCGTTCCCGAGACCCGCCATCCGCTCTCCAACAGCAGCGAAGCAATTGCCGACGCCGAATAGCCGAGCCCGAATACGAAGAGGTGGTTCATAGCGCACAATCCCACTCGGCAAGCACATCGCTATCGTATTCTCGCGGATGATGCCGTGCTTTCAATTCAGCGGCCGCCTCTTGGCCCGCGAGCCGGCGCGCCGCCCAGACCGCCATGCCGCGAACGAGCGGTGAGGAGTCCGCAAGCAGCGGCAAGACGCTTTTCAGAAGCCATGGGCCGCCTGAGTTGCCGGCCGCCACGAGCACATTGCGGATGAACCGGTCCCGGCCAATGCGTTTGATGGGCGAGCCGCGGAACCGCGACCGGAAGGCGGCGTCATCGAGGCTGAGAAGCTCGGCGAGCGGCGGGTTGTCCGCGCCCGGCAGCGCATGGAACCGCGCCTCATGCGCGGCTTTCGCGAATTTGTTCCAAGGGCAGACGGCGAGACAATCGTCGCAGCCATAGATGCGGTTGCCTATTGGCACGCGGAATTTGAGAGGGATCTGCGCCTTATGCTCGATGGTCAGATATGAGATGCAGCGCCGCGCGTCGATCCGGTAGGGGGCGGGGAAGGCGCGCGTGGGGCAAATGTCGAGGCAGCGGCGGCAGGAGCCGCAATGGTTCTGCTCTGGGGCACTTGGCCTCAGCGCGGCGGTTGTGAAGATCGCACCGAGAAAGAGCCAAGACCCAAATTCGCGGGACACAACATTGGTATGCTTGCCCTGCCAGCCGATCCCCGCGGCTTGAGCCAGCGGCTTCTCCATCACCGGCGCCGTGTCGACGAAGACCTTCACGCCCGCACCGCTGCGGGCCGCAAAATCGCGGGCAATAGCTTTGAGCTTGCGCTTGATGACATCGTGGTAATCGAGGCCTTGCGCGTAGACCGAGACTGCGGCGTGGCCGCGCCTCGCGACCGCTGCCAAGGGATCTGCGTCCGGGCCATAGCTCGTGCCGAGCATGACGATCGAGCGGACATCGGGCCACAGCACCCGCGGATCGGCCCGGCGGTCCGCCTTGTCCGCGAGCCATGCCATTCCGCCGTGGAATCCCGCCTCCAGAAAGGAGAAAAGCCCGCTGCCAGCTTCGCGAACGGCATCCGCTAAAGCGATTCCCGTCGCGTCGAACCCTTCGGCGAGAGCGCGCGCTTCGATCCATTCCTCAAGACCTTCCGCTGGAACTTGGCCGGTTTCGCCTGGGTTTCCTGGTCCCCCCTCACCCTGTCCCTCTCCCCGTTGGGGCGAGGGGACGCCGTTGCTACGGTCGCGGCCTACTCCCTCTCCCCATCCGCACCCGCTCGCGGGTGCGGCAGCGACAGTGGCAGGCTCGCCAAGGCAAGCTTGCTGGGCGAGGGCTGGGGTGAGGGGGTCTAAAGCGGCTTCCGCACACATAGAACAGAGCTCTCTTTTAGGCACGGTATGACACGAAATCCGGTTGAATGCTTCGCGGCGCTTTGTTGTCATCCCGGAACGGCGCCCTTCGCGCCGTATCCGGGATCTTTACGGGCGCTTCGAATGTTGCAAGACCCCGGATAAGCGCTGACAGCGCTT
>JBKQOR010000244.1:0-3980 GCA_052145435.1 Rhodomicrobium sp.
TGATCGACGGCGCGCCTTTCCCGCCCGGCGAGCATCTGCCGGAGAGCTTGCGGCCCCTGACAAGGCGCAACGCGGCTTTTCTCGATGCGGGCCGCGACTTCAACGTCCACATCGCGCGGCTGATCGAGGCAATGGAGCGGCATTTGAACGGGGCATCGAGCACGAAACCCGCGACGGTACCCGCGATCCAGTACGAGGATGCGGCGGAGCGGCTGGTGCGCACTTTCGCCGGACATACGTCTACTGTCTATTCGGTTGCCTTTTCTCCCGATGGCCGCACGCTTGCGAGCGCCAGCCATAACAGCATGGCCAAACTTTGGGATGCGGCGAGCGGCCAGGAGCTGCGCACGCTCGCCGGGCATACGCACGCTGTCCGTTCTGTTGCCTTTTCCCCGGACGGCCGAACGCTTGCGAGCGCGAGCTGGGACAAGACGCTCAAGCTTTGGGATGGGGCGAGCAGCCGGGAGCTTCTCACCTTCACCGGGCATACGAGCGGGGTCGACTCTGTTGCCTTTTCCCCGGACGGCCGCACGCTCGCGAGCGCGAGCGGTGACAAGACGATCAGGCTTTGGGATGCAGCGAGCGGCAGGGAGCTGCGCACGCTCACCGGGCATACGAGTCACGTCACTTCGGTTACCTTTTCCCCTGACGGCTGCACTCTTGCCAGCGGGGGTGGATTTCTTGATAACATGCTCAAGCTTTGGGATGCAGCGAGCGGCCGGGAGCTGCGCACGCTCACTGGGCATACGAGTTCGGTGCATTCGGTAGCCTTTTCCCCTGAGGGCCGCACGCTTGCGAGCGGAAGCCATAACAACACCAAGCTTTGGGATGCGGCGAGCGGCCGGGAGCTTCTCACCCTCACCGGGCATCGGGGCGCAGTGCGTTCGGTTGCCTTTTCCCCAGACGGCCGCTTTCTTATGTCGGGCAGCTGCGTCGAGATGTATGGTCCACCCTTTGCCTGCACAGAAGACCTCCTAAAACTCTGGGTTTCAGACACAGGCCAGGAGCTGCACTCGTTCGGAGGCCATAAGGGCGGGGTCAATTCCGTCGCCTTTTCTCCCGATGGCCGCTTTGCGCTCTCCGGCGGTGAGGACGAAACGCTGAAGCTTTGGGATGTTTCGGAGTGGACGCAGCCGCAGGGCACGCGCCGCTAGCGGCCTTGTGCCGCTCGTGGCACATGAGGATACGATCGTGCCAACGCTGAGCGTCTTTTATGGTATTCTGATCCAAATGTTCTGGAACGATCACGCGCCGCCGCATTTTCACGCGCTCTATGCGGAAGACGAAGCGCTCATCGATATCGGAACGCTGCGAGTTTTGGAGGGGCATCTGCCGCGCCGCGCGCAGGCGCTCGTCATGGAATGGGCAAAGGCCCATCGAACCGGGTAAATGGAGGCATGGAACCATGCTCTCAAAACCAGACGCCGGAAAAAATCGATCCGCTGCAGTAATCCCACCCATCGTGCCGAAAGCCCGCTGGCGCGTTGCCTCCGTCGAAGCGCTGCCCGATTATAGGTTGAAGGTTCGTTTTCTCGATGGGCTTGAGGGTTCGGTCGATATGAACCGGCTCATATTTTCGCCGGAGGCGGGGGTTTTTGCGGCGCTGTCGGACGCCGCGCTGTTCGGGCAGGTTTATCTCGAGTTTGGCGCCGTTACCTGGCCCGGCGAAATCGATCTAGCACCCGATGCCATGTACCGGGAAATCCAAAGCGCCGGTAATTGGACGCCGTAGCGTTTGCGCTGCCCGCGAGCAACACGGGAAACTCCTCCGATAGCCGCTCTTGTCCCTCTCCGGCAGCGAAGATACAACCTTATTCGCCGCTTGCGCTGATGAAGCGCTCAATTTAAAGTCGGGGCATGGCGGACGAACCCACAAACCTGATCCTGGAGCAGCTTCGGCTGATCCGTGCGGATGTTGCGGATATCAAGCGTGTGCAGGCGGAACAGGGCCATACCCTGGATCAGCACACGGCCACGCTGCGCGAGCACACGCAGACGCTCGACGGCCTGCTCAGCATCATGGGCGCGATCCACAGCCGGATCTCGCGCGTGGAGAAGCATCTGGGCCTCGTTGAGGCTTAGGAGCGGCACGCGCCGGCAACGCGCCAAACCGGCCAAGTTTATGCGGATAGCGAGCGGAGAGCCTCAATGGCGGGGATAAGTTTGCGCCAAGCCTTTCCGGTCGCGCGCGCCTGCCTTTAAGCTTCCTCCTCCGGGAATGAGTCGCGGGCCAGGGAGCACGGTTTGTCATCGCCTTCACTAAAGCGGGGAGCGCGCGCGGCCGGCGCAGCGGATGAAAAGGCCGCCACGCCCATGATGGCGCAATATCTCGAAATAAAGGCGAAGCACCCGGACTTCCTCCTCTTCTACCGCATGGGCGATTTCTTCGAGCTGTTCTTTGACGACGCGGTTCGAGCCTCGGCCGCGCTCGGCATCGCGCTGACCAAGCGCGGCAAACATGCGGGCGAGGACATCCCGATGTGCGGCGTGCCCGTGGCGCGCGCGGACGAATATTTGCAAAAGCTCATCCGCAAGGGCTTCCGCGTGGCCGTGGCCGAGCAGCTCGAAGACCCCGAGCTTGCCAAAAAGCGCGGGCCGAAGGCGGTCGTGCGGCGCGATGTGGTGCGGCTCGTGACGCCTGGCACGCTAACCGAGGATGCGCTCCTCGTCTCCGGCGCGAACAATTTCTTGACCGCGATCGCCAAGGCCGGCAAGGGCGCCTCGCCCCGCTATCATCTCGCCTCGCTCGACATCTCCACCGGCGAGTTTTTGCTCGGCGAAACGGCCGGCCCCGATCTCGAAGGCGAGCTGATGCGGCTCAGGCCCGCTGAAATTCTCGTCCCCGAGGATGAGCTTCAAGACCAAGCCATCAAAAGGGCCAGCGAGGCGGCGGGCGCATCGCTGTCGCCTCTGGCGCGCGCGTGTTTCACCAAGGCCAAGGGCGATCGCGCGTTGAAAGAAGCGTTCGAGGTCGCGGCGCTCGACGGCTTGGGCTTTTTCACCGAGGGCGATCTCGCCGCGGTGGGCGCGCTCCTCGATTATGTGAACCTCACGCAAATGGGCGAGCGGCCAGCGCTGCGCGCGCCCAAACGCGAGGCGCCGGGCGCACTGCTCCTCATCGATGCCGCCACGCGGGCGAGCCTTGAGCTGGTGCGGCCCAAGAACGAGGGCGCGCCGACGGTGTTCTCCGCCATCGACCGCACCGTGACGGCGGCGGGAGCGCGCGAGCTGATGAGCCGGCTTGTCTCGCCCTCGGCCGATGTGGAAGCGATCAACCGGCGGCTCGATGCGGTTTCGGCCTTCATCGACGATTGGGGCTTGCGCGAGCGCGTCCGCAAGGTGCTGAAAACCACGCCGGATATGAGCCGCGCGCTGTCCCGGCTGAAACTGAAGCGCGGCGGGCCGCGAGATTTGGGGGGCCTTCGCGACGGGCTGCTTGCCGCGGAAGCCTTAAGCGAGATGGTCGCAACCGCGACCGCGCTTCCAGACGAACTGAAGGACATCGCTCAAGCTCTGGCCTCGCTCAGCAGTGCCGCAACTTCAGAAGCCCCCCTCACCCCAGCCCTCTCCCGCGAGGGGAGAGGGAGTCCGGGCGTGCCCGCCGGGAAGGCGTTCCCCTATCCCCATCCGCTCGCGGATGCGGACTCTTCGAGTTGCAAGCCCAGCAAGCCGGGCTTGCCGGGAGAGGGGACAGGGGTGAGGGGGGCTTCTGACTCTGCACGAAAGGATGCCCAGGCCAATTTCCCGGATCGCGCCACGCTTGCCGAACGGCTGCGCACCGCGCTCGGCGAAAATCTCCCCTATTTCACGCGCGACGGCGGGTTCATCGCGGCGGGCTGCGACGCAGACCTCGACGAGCTGCGCCAGCTCGCGACCGATACCAAGGTTGTGCTCGCCAAGCTGCAAGCGGCCTACGCGGCGCAGACCGGCGTTAAGACCCTCAAAATTCAATACAACCAGGTGTTCGGCTATTTCGTCGA
>JBKQOR010000245.1:0-3072 GCA_052145435.1 Rhodomicrobium sp.
GGCTTGTTCGCGGCTGCTTCAACACCGCGTAAGCGCGCCGTACAAACCAAACAAGGAACGCAAGAAGCAGGATAGCCCCGGCTACTCCCGTTTCAAGAAGCAGCTCGGCAAATTCATTGTGAGCGTGGTTGACGTATTGAGGCAGGACATCCTGCCCTTTCTCTACCGCGGCATAGACAGGGACGAATGTGCCAAGACCGGTGCCGAAAGGTAACGCTTTGGGAATTGTCTCCCAAACCGTCCGGTTAATGGGTATGCGGAGGTCTTCTATTGGGTTCAGATCGCGGCGTGCAAGCAGCCCGCTCAAGCCGAACTGAGCCGCAAATAGAATCGCGAAGGCAAGAACCGCAAACGAGGCTCGCCTCACATTCAGATTGCGAGAAACGCCAGGACCGGAACTTGAACGCCGCCGCCCCAGTATAATCGTGAAGATGCCCGCCAGTACGAAGACTGCCAGGAGAATGCCTGCTCGAGAGCGGGTAAAAACTAACCCCGCCACGATCGCCACGAGAAAAACGGCTGCCGCGACGAACATGAGAGTGGAGCGCGACCCCAGCGCCCCGCGGCGCATAGCCCCCTCCGCTATAATTGCGAACCACACAGCCCCAAGCACAAGCGAGACGTTAAGCTGGGCTGCGAAATGATTGCGGTTCGCGAAAAATCCGACGGCCTCGTGTTGGTTGGTAACCTCGTAGAAGCGCAGGGAACTTTCTGGGCCCTGCGCCACTTGCATAAAGCCGAGAAATAAAGAGGTTGCTCCGAGCCCAAGCAAAATCCAAGAGAGCGTCATACGCTGGTTGAGCCCGAGCTGTGTGACGGCCCCGAAAATGGAGAGCGGAACGATAACAGAGGCTACTGCTGCCCAGGTGGCCTGCGGAGCGAGGGAAAACGTTCCCCATGCAGCTCGCTGCGGTTCAAATCCGGATTGGGAAGGCCACGTTAATAGGGAGGCGCCGCCAGCCCATATGTCAAATGGAACCGGCAAGACTTGAACGAGCGTTACAAGCGCCACGATGCAGCAGAGCGCGAACACAAGCCGCGCCTTCTCACGATGAGGGTCCCCCGTGCTTAACGCAGGCCAAAGGGATACGGCAAGCAGCGGCACCGACAGAAGCTGAACGGCGACATCGCCCAAAAAGCCCGAATGGGTACCTCCGCCAAAAAGCATGGCAGCTACAAGAACTAAACAAGACAGCCAAAAGAGCATTCGCTTACGCCCCAGCGCCGGCAGCCAGCATGTTTACGGGCCCACCGGATGAACGCTTCCCGCCGATAGCGGTTTTCCGTCAACGATCACAAAGCCGCCGACGACGCGCGACGGCACGGACGTACTGGACGGCGTGCTGCCTTTAACGGGAGGGTTAGAAAGCACGGCCACCGTCTGCCCGGCAGCAACGCCAACCGTACTACCATCTTCGTATACGATTTCGGCCGGCCCTTGCACGGCCTTAACGCGATCACCGGGCTCGAGCACCGCGTCTGCGGTGGCCGGTTGAAAGCCTTGGCCCTTATCGATCTGCACCGTGCCCTGTACATTGGAAAGTTGCGCCGCACACACACTTCCCGCCATCATCGCAGAGATGGCTGCTACTGCAAGCGATTTGCGCCCCATGCCGCCCCGTTTGGGTGCGTACACCCGGCTAAGCCTGAATCATGTTTGACGTTGCTCTTAGCAAAAACGGCGGTATCCCGCAACGGGGCGCCCACGAATATGGCTGGGGTGGCGCCGGGGATGGCAACCTTCGCGCCAGCCTGAAGAGTTAGACAATCTGCGGCTGGCAAAAAGGGGCAAGCTGGGGTGAGGGCACTTCGTCTGCACGAAGTCTATGCGCATTCCGGAAATTCTCTTTTTCTCCTATTGTAAGCCGCCGACGGCTTTAAAGTGTATCTATGCCCAAGATCGGCCATGATGGCGATTCAGTTTGCAGGCCGGTTGCTGGGGGCGTTATTTTTTCGATCGGAAATTCTATGTTCGATATGCACAGTCATCTGCTTCCTGGCATCGATGACGGATCTCCCGATTACGGCACGTCCCTGGCGATGGCCCGTGCCTATGTGGATCAGGGTGTCGAATGCGTGGCGTGCACCCCGCACATCCTGCCTGGCCTCTATCATAATTCCGGCCCGCAAATCCGGCAGGCGGTGGCGGTGCTGCAAACCAGGCTCGACGATGCCGGGATTGCGCTCAGGCTCGTCACAGGCGCGGACAATCACATCGTCCCCGATTTCACCGCCGGGCTGAAGCGCGGGCATTTGCTGACGCTCGGCGATTCGGCCTATGTCCTGGTCGAGCCGCCGCATCATGTCGCCCCCCAGCGCCTGGAAGAGCTGTTCTTCAACATCGTGCTCGCGGGCTTCGTTCCGGTGCTCACCCATCCGGAGCGGCTTTCGTGGATCGAAAGCAAATACGATGTGATCGAGCGGCTGGCGGCTCGCGGCGTCTGGATGCAGATCACCTCGGGCTCGCTCTTGGGCCGGTTCGGCCGGCGCCCGCGTTATTGGGCCGAGCGCATGCTGAGCGAGGGAATCGTGCACATTCTTGCGACCGACGCCCACAACATTACGTCGCGCCCGCCCGACCTGCTCGAAGGGCGCATGCAGGCCGAACGGCTTGCGGGCGCCGCCGAGGCTCAGCATTTGGTTGTCACACGCCCTGAGGGTGCGGTATTGAATAAATTACCTAAAGCTTTGCCCCTCCCCCAACCCGGAGCGGCGACGATGGAGTTGTTCGAACATGATGGCCCTGCCCAGACTTCTAGCCCCGGTACTCGCGGCGGCCTTGGTCAGCGCATGCGGCGTCTCTTCAGTTAGCGAGTTCAGCGAACGGACGCAGCCTCAGCTTGCCGCTGTTTCGTCGTCGGCGCCGGCTCCGGCTGCTCCTGCGGGGGGGGCCTCGGTACAGCCTGCCGCCGCTGGCCAAGACCCGGCGCTCCGGAAGGTAGCCCAGACCTACACCGCGATGGGGGATCCGAAGAGCAACTCTTACAAGATCGGGCCGCTCGATGTGTTGGAGATCACGGTTTTCAACGTCCCGGACCTGACGAAGACGGTTCGGGTCTCGGAAGCCGGCAC
>JBKQOR010000246.1:0-7892 GCA_052145435.1 Rhodomicrobium sp.
GAAATAAAGGCCATCGCTCAGCTTCATGGCGAAGAGGCCATAAAGAAGCTCGTTTCGCTCATGCATGGCGACGATCCCGAAATAGCATTCAAAGCCGCGAATTCGCTGCTTGACCGTGCATATGGTAAGCCAGCACAAGCCATCGTCGGCGATCCGGCGAGTCCGCTGGAGCACAACGTGCACGTCATTGACGAGTTTACGCGCCGCATTGCGGGGATGGCCGAAAAGGCAGGAGGCTAGGCATAACGCCCCACTGCCGGTGTTTGCGAACACGCGCTATTTTTGCCTCCTACGGACCAAATCGCTATCCGCTTGCGGATGAAATCACCTTCCCGGCCCGTTCTGCCTTACGCATGGTTCACAGCGATCCCATGCCGTGGGGGGCATCCAAGCCCCTAAACTGTCGCAGAAGTCGCAACTGTCGCTGTCGCAAGGGCAAAGGCCTCACTTAACCGCTCACCAAGGAAAAGGGATCGCTGGGGCATCCAAGCCCCTAAACTGTCGCAAAAGTCGCAACTGTCGCTGTCGCAGCCTGCCTAGACGCTATTTTGGGCTTCGTATCCGTCCAGCCCCATGCCTTGCGCGATCCATTCTGAAATCTTGTCAGCCGCGGCCAAGAGCACGGCATCGGGCTTGACGATGTAGGATCGCGTCACGCTGCCTCGCTTCTTATGCCCAAGGAGTGCGGACACGGTGCTTTCATGGATGCCGCAGTCGTTCTCCGCCGCGCTGCCAAAGGCATGCCGCAGACAGTGCGGCGGGAAATCGATACCCATGCGCTTCCAAGCCTTCGCAAAGCCTTGATAAGGCTTCGGCGTCGCGAGGCTGCTTGGAAAAACGTACGCATTCCCGTTTGCGCCCTCCGGCTTGATTGCTTTCAGGATACGAAGTGCGGCTGTCCCGATAGGACGAACAGTCCCGCTTTTCACGCGATCATCATCGTTTGACAATCTTTTGAATTTCAAACAGCCGCCCTCAAAATCAATTTCGCTCCATTCAAGGCCGCCAATCTCTTCTTTCCGGCACCCGGTCAAAGCAAGCAGTCGGGCAATCGTCGTGGCCCGCCAGCACATGCCCTGATCTTCCGCGGCCTTGATCTTTTGAGCGAAGCTGCGCCAGCCTTCGGCCTCAAGCCGAAAGTCCCGGCTGCCGTCTTTTGGCATGCCAATGCGCTGGGCAGGATTATTCGCCCCTTGGGGCCTGTAGCCACGGCGAGCCGCGAAAGTCATCATCCCGCCAAGGAGACCGACGCAACGTTTCCCCGCCGTAGGTCCGCCCGTCACAATGGATTTGCCTCGTTTTTTGCCGGTGACGCTCACGCGCGCCGTCTTCCCACACAGCACAGCCTCATAGAATTGATGCACTTGGGCTTGCGTTAAGTCTTTCACCGGCAGCTTTCCAAGCCACGGCTTGATGTGCGCTGAAATCCGGCTTTCGTCTTGATGCAGCGTGCTTGCTTTCTTTCGCTTGCCAGAAGGGGAGGCTACGGCCCCCTTTCGGGCAGCTTCCATATACTCGTCGCAGAGCTGAGCGACGGTGATCGCTGTACGCGCATCCTGTTTCGTCTCCGCCGGATCAATGCCAGTGTCCACTTGCCTCAGAAGCTTGCTTGCTTGTTCGCGTGCCTGCTCCGGGGTCCAATCGCCATGCTTGCCAATGGTGAGATATCGCGAGCGGCCCTGTGCATTTCGGTATTTTATAAAGTAGCTCTTGGCTCCGTTCGCGGTTATGCGAAGCCCGAAGCCCTTTTTCTCTTCATCCCAATAGACGGCATCCGCCCCGGTGACCGGAAAAGCCTTCACTGTTTTAATCGTTAGCCTCGGCATAGCGCCCCTCATGTGAGCAACATGTGAGCAGGAAAATTAACACTAGAAGAAATCAGAGACACGCACATACATACTAAGTGTCGTAATTTCCGCTGCTTAGTAAGGCATGAACAATGTGGGAAAAGCAGAGAAAAGTCAATCCATAACCTTGCCAAGGTTAGGGTCGGGCGTTCGAATCGCCTCGCCCGCTCCAATTAAATCAAAAGCTTAATCCAAGGCCTGGATCGTCTCAATCGAAATGGGTGGGGTAAGCGCTGCTGCCCTAATAGTTGTCATACGAAATCCGCTTGAATGCTTCACCTACCGGTGTCATCCCGGAAATGCCGGAGGCATTATCCGGGATCTTTGCAAAGCAAATGCCGGCGCCTTTTAAGATCCCGGATACGGCGCGAGCGCCGTTCCGGGATGACGGGCGCGGAAGCATACAACTGGATTCCGTCTCACCCATCATGCCCGGTATATTCGGCTGTTTACTCGCGGCCACCAAATGCTGCAAGCACAAGTAGCCGTACTTCAATTACGCGCAAGCCGCCCAATATTTATTTCTAATGGCCAGAAGCGGGCCAAGCAGAGGAGGATTTCGCGATGGGACCCTTCCCGCACGATGCTCCACCAGCCACCATATCGGACGAAAATCCGATGGGGACCGACGGCTTCGAATTTGTCGAATTCGCCCATCCGGAGCCAGCCAGGCTCGGCGCCCTCTTCGAGCTGATGGGCTTTTCCGCTGTTGCAAAGCACCGCTCGAAGAATGTCACGCTCTACAGGCAGGGCGGCGTCAACTACGTACTCAACGCCGAGCCACGCAGTTTTGCCGCCCGGTTCGCCGGCAGCCACGGGCCCTCCGCCTGCGCCATGGGTTTTCGCGTCGTTGATGCCGCGCACGCCTATAGCCGCGCAATTGCGCTTGGTGCCAAACCGTTCCCGGCGCCGGTCAGGCCAATGGAGCTTAACATCCCAGCCATCGAGGGAATTGGCGGCGGCCTCATCTATTTTGTCGACCGTTACGGCGGGAAGGGCTCGATCTGGGATGTCGATTTCCGCTGGACGGACGCGCGCGAGCCGGCGCCTGAGGGAGCCGGCCTCTATTACATCGATCACCTGACCCATAATGTTGAGCGCGGGCGCATGGACTGGTGGGCCGGCTGGTATAAGCGCTATTTCAACTTCCGCCAAATCCGGTATTTCGACATTGAGGGGAAGCTCACCGGGCTGCACTCGCGCGCCATGACGAGCCCCTGCGGCAAGATTCGCATCCCAATCAACGAGAGCGCCGACGAAAAGAGCCAGATCGAGGAATATCTTCACGCATATAAGGGCGAAGGCATCCAGCACATTGCCTGCGGATGCCAGAACATCTACGAGACGGTTGCCAAATTGCGGCGCGCTGGGCTCGAATTCATGCCGCCGCCCCCAGGCACCTATTACGCCAAGATCGCCCAACGGGTGCCCGGGCACGGCGAGCCGGTTGAGAAGCTCAAGGAGCTTGGGATTCTGATCGACGGCGAGGGCGTCGCTGGAGGCGGCGAGACCAAGGTTCTCCTGCAAATCTTCTCGAAGACCATGATCGGTCCCATCTTCTTCGAGTTCATCGAGAGGAAGGGCGACGAGGGGTTTGGCGAAGGCAATTTCCGCGCTCTATTCGAGTCCATCGAGGAAGATCAGATTCAGCGCGGAGTTTTGAAGCCCAGTGCGGCGGAGTGACGGCGATGCCTGCGACGCCAGAAGGCTATATGCCAGGTTTTGGCAATGACTTCGAGACAGAAGCGCTGCCGGGAGCTTTGCCCGTTGGCCAGAACTCCCCGCAGCGTTGCCCCTATGGGCTTTACGCCGAGCAGCTTTCTGGCTCTCCTTTCACCGCGCCGCGAGGAGCTAATGAGCGATCCTGGCTCTATCGCATGCGGCCCTCGGTGCGGCATACGAGCCGTTTCAAGACCATCGGTGTACCATTTTGGAAGAGCGCGCCTTCAATCGCCGGGGAAGAGCGCCCCATCGGCCAGCTCCGCTGGGGTCCGGTACCTATTCCGGAGGAGCGGCTCTCCTTCGTTGAAGGGGTCCGGACGATGACCACCGCAGGTGACGTCAACACGCAAACGGGCATGGCGGCCAGCATCTATTTCGTCACGCAATCCATGAAAGACGATTATTTCTACAATGCCGATGGCGAGCTTCTCATTGTCCCGCAGCTCGGCCGGCTCATTTTTTTCACCGAGTTCGGGCGCATCGGAATTTCTCCAGGCGAGATCTGCGTCATTCCGCGCGGTGTCAAGTTCAAGGCCGAGCTCGAGGGCGGCCCCGCGCGAGGCTATATGTGCGAGAACTATGGCGCAAAGTTCACGCTGCCGGAGCGCGGACCGATCGGCGCCAACTGCTTGGCGAACCCCCGCGATTTCAAGACGCCAGTTGCCGCATTCGAGGACAGAGAGGCGCCCTGCCGCCTAACGGTTAAATGGTGCGGCAAATTCTATGCCTGCGATATCGATCACGCTCCGCTCGATGTTGTCGCCTGGCATGGCAACTACGCACCCTATAAATACGATCTACGCACCTTCGCTCCCGTCGGTGCGCTTCTCTTCGATCACCCCGACCCTTCGATCTTCTCCGTACTGACGGCGCCTTCCGGCGAGGAAGGCACCGCAAACGTCGACTTCGTGATCTTCCCCGAGCGCTGGGCCGTTGCCGAGCATAGCTTCCGGCCGCCCTGGTTTCACATGAACATCATGAGCGAGTTCATGGGGCTCATCCATGGCCAGTACGAAGCCAGGCAGCGGGGATTTTTGCCGGGCGGCATATCGCTGCACAACTGCATGCTGCCGCATGGACCCGACGCCGAATCCTTCGAGCACGCCTCGGAAGTTGAGCTGCGCCCAGTTAAGCTCGCCAACACTTTGGCTTTCATGTTCGAGACGCGATTTCCTCAGCACCTGACGCGATACGCCTGCGAACTCGAAACGCTTCAGGAGGACTATTCCGAGTGCTGGGCCGGTCTCAAAAAACGCTTCAACGGCACGCCATGAGGGTCATCCCGTGCGCACTGCGGCATGCAATGACGCCGCGCAGACACGGGATCTTAATGAATGCCGGCGTTTCGTAAAGAACCCGCGTCTGCAGAGCACCGTCGCCATGCACTGCGCACGGGATGACATAGTAAGGTAGCGTCGAAGAGAAGACCAATGAAGCTCGCCTCGCTCAAAGCCGGCCGGGATGGCCAGCTCGCCGTCGTATCGAAAGACCTCACGCGAGCGGTGCGCGCCGGCGGCATCGCGCCAACGTTGCAAGCGGCGCTGGATGACTGGCAGGAGCTGGGCCCACAGCTCGCTGCGCTTGCAGCTGAGCTGGAGACAGGCGTAATCGCCGGGTTTCGCTTCCGGGAGACCGATTGCGAGTCGCCTTTGCCTAGGGCGTACCAGTGGGCCGACGGCTCCGCCTATGTGAACCATGTCGCGCTCGTGAGAAAGGCGCGCGGGGCAGAGATGCCCGCCTCCTTCCGGACCGATCCGCTCATGTATCAGGGCGGCTCGGACTCGTTTCTCGGCCCCCGCGATCCGATTCCCCTTCCAGGCGATGAAAGCCTCGGCCTCGATCTCGAAGCTGAGGCCGCCGTCGTGACGGACGACGTGCCGATGGGGACCACACCCAAATTGGCGCACGACTGCGTCAGGCTTGTCATGCTCGCCAATGACGTCACATTGCGCGCGCTCGTCGCCCCCGAGCTGGCGAAGGGCTTCGGCTTCTTCCAATCCAAGCCTTCCACGGCCTTCTCACCGGTGGCCGTGACACTCGACGAGCTAGGCCCAGCTTGGTATGCCGGGAAACTCCACCTGCCGCTGCTTTCCTTTATTAACGGCGAGCCGCTCGGCCGTCCGGATGCCGGCGCCGGCATGACCTTCGACTTCGGGGTGCTGATCGCGCATGCGGCGCGCACCCGGCCGCTCTGTGCAGGCTCGATTATCGGCTCGGGCACAGTGTCGAACCGTGCCGCCGATGGTGGCCCGGGAAAGCCCATCGCGGAGGGCGGCGTGGGCTATTCCTGCCTCGCCGAGCTGCGCGCCGTTGAAACTCTGCTCTATGGCTTGCCGCGTACGCCCTTTTTGAAGCCGTACGACAGGGTGCGCATAGAAATGCGCGACGCCGAAGGGGCCTCAATCTTCGGTGCCATCGAGCAAGAGGTCTTGGCGGCCTAATCCAGCCGCGCCACCCCTGTCTTCAGGAATCTGCCGTTTTTCTCATAAGGGCGAATGCGCCGCCGGGTGGCGCGCCTTTCTCCATCGCCATATGAATCCAAAGCATGGCATAGGGTTCGAGCAATCTTGAAACCGCGAGCGGGCCCGCATCCATTGGAGCCAACGGCCAGAACGATGACCTCCGACGGGCGCTCGCATGTTGCAAAATCCCGTGTCTGCGCAGCGGCACTGCGTACCGCGAGCCGCGCACGGGATGACGGCGGTGAACCATGCAACCGGATAGGGTATCACTCCTTCTTTAGCCACTAGACATGCTCGTCCGGCCAAGCTCCCCGCCCTTCGCGCGGAAATAATGGAAATCGCCTCGCGTGACGATCCGGTCGCCTTCCGCAAGCTCGTGCGCCTCGATATCCGGCGCTGTGCGCAAGCGTTCATAGACCGGCCCGAAATCCTGGTAGCAGTCCTCGAGCAGCCTCTCGAAGCTGTCGATCACAAAGTAGGTCTGCTGAAAGTCGTCAATGATGTATTTGGTGCGCATGATGCGCTCCAGATCGAACGCGATGCGGTTGGGAGAGCTATCCTCAAGCGAGAAGAGAGTCTCGGCCGGCGACGACATAATGCCCGCCCCAAAGATTCGAAGCCCTCCAGGCGTTTGGATCAGGCCGAATTCGACTGTGTACCAATAGAGGCGTGCGAGATTATGCAGCTGGCCGCGCTCGAGTGCCCGGCGGCCGCCCTTGCCATAGGCCTCGAGGAACGCCGCATAGACCGGGTTGGCGAGTAATGGCACGTGACCGAAGACATCGTGGAAGATGTCCGGCTCCTCAAGATAGTCGAATTCATGCTCGGGCCGGATGAAGGCGCCGGCTGGAAAGCGTTTGTTAGCGAGATGCTCGAAGAAAGCATCGTCGGGGATGAGACCGGCAACCGCCACGACGCGCCAGCCGGTCATTGCCGCGAGCCGCTGGCTAAGATCCGCGAAGCGGGGAATGCCCGATCGCGACAGCTCAAGCCTGTTTATGGCCCCAAGAGCCTCCTCGCAGGCGCGGCCCGGTAGCAGGGCGGACTGACGGGCGAAAAGCCGGTTCCAGCGGTCATGTTCCTCCGCTGTATAGGACGGCCAGTTCTGGCCGATAGTCCAATCCGCGTTTCGAGCAACCGTAGCATACCGGTTCTTCGGAACCGGCTGGCTCGCTCCGATGGACGGCGCCGTTATCATGACTTTACCCCGGTCTTCACGGGCCCGGCAAACGCCCCTTTCCGGCCTCTTCCTGGATCGGCTGACACGGCCTTAGGCGCAGGGAACTCGCCTCTGCCATGGTGGCGCAATTTTATATATATGTTGCGAGGCACGCTGCAGGAAGCGGTCTTCCCTCGATAAATGGAGTCCGGTCAGGTGACGGCGTCTGGGACGGGCCGCGCTTACGAAGCACCGGTTGTCCTGGAAAAGCAGAAGCTCAACATTTGGTTGTCACGCCATACCATGGTGCGTTATTAAAAAGGCCACTCAAGGATTCGCCGGTGGGAGGCGGATGAGAAGTCGCGGGCACATGACGGCTCTGTTCAAGTTTCTAGCTCCTGCTCTTGCGGCAGTTTTGGCAGGCGCATGCGGCATCCCCACGGGCAGCGATTCCGCGGGCGGCAAGGCGCAACTTGTTACGTCCAGTCCGGCTCCCGCTCCGGCATTGACCGCTGGGAGTGCTCCCGCGCAAGTTTCGCCCGCGGCTCAAAAAGCGGCGTTGCAAAAAGTGGCCGAGACCTACACCGCGATGGGGGATCCGAAGAGCAACTCTTACAAGATCGGGCCGCTCGATGTGTTGGAGATCACGGTTTTCAACGTCCCGGACCTGACGAAGACGGTTCGGGTCTCGGAAGCCGGCAC
>JBKQOR010000247.1:0-5992 GCA_052145435.1 Rhodomicrobium sp.
GCAGTGCAAGGGCGAGGACTTGCCTTGGGTCTATACCCCGCGCGGCATGGAGCATTTATGCTGCCGGATAAGCCAGATCATGGCGTATTCGGCGGCGGGAACCGCGGACCGCGGGGGAACGAAGGGGCGCTCCACCATGATAACGGGCAGCTTGAGTGCGCGCGCCGCCTGGATCTTGGACGCTGTGGCATGGCCGCCAGAATTCTTCGCAAGCACAACTTCGATCCGGCGGCACCGGAACAGGCGGATATCGTCCCCGGCGGTAAACGGCCCGCGTCCTTGCACAAATTTAATATTGGGCAGCCCGCTGGCCATCGCGGGCATATCGATCAGACGTACGATGTATGTGTGCTGCGGCGCGGCCAGAAGCTCAGGGACAGCGAGGCTGCCCACGGTGAAAACGATGCGCGGCTTTTCGCCGAGCGCCGCGACCGCCGAAGCCATATCCGGCACGATCGTCCAACTGTCGCCCGGCTGCCTCTCCCAGGCCGGCCGTTCGACGGCGAGCAGCGGGGTACCGGCTATCGAGGCAGCCGCGATGGCGTTGCGGCTCATTTGAGCGGCGAAGGGATGCGTCGCGTCGATGAGAACGTCAATGCGCTCCTCGCGCAAATAGCGGACGAGACCTTCAACCCCGCCGAAGCCGCCCGTACGCACCGCGATGGGCTGAGCGCGCGGCGTTGCGGGTCGCCCGGCCAGAGACAATGTCGCCTCGAAACGCCGGTCCGCCGCGAGGAGCTTTGCGAGCGCGCTCGCTTCCGTGGAGCCCCCCAGGAGAAGAAGGCGCATGGTCCGCGCTTTTGACGTTGCCGTGACGAATACCATGGCAGCGAGCAATGGCACACGCGCCCGCTGGCTGTCCATAGTTGGCTTAAGCGAAAGCGTCGGAAAGGTAGGACAACTGCCGCCTTGTTCTTCCGCACCGATTCCAGCCGCCGCCTAAGCCTCTGGCAACGGGCATTTTCCCATGAGCGCAGTTGAGCGAGCGGAGCGATTATGGTTTTGTAGCGCATCCGTGCGCGGCAGGGCCGCACAAATGGCAGCGATTGAGGCACTCGAACGGATGCGGAATCTATGAGGTCAGGCCAAGCATCGCCCATCTGGCATCCATTCACGCAGCATGCCCTGCAGCCGGTCATGACGAAGATCGCGCGAGCGGAGGGCGCCTGGCTTGAAGCCACGGACGGATCGCGCATCTTCGACGCCATCTCGTCCTGGTGGGTTATCACCCATGGCCACAATCATCCGCGCATTGTCAGCGCGATAAAGCGCCAGGCCGGCGTGCTCGATCAGGTGATTTTCGCTGGCTTCACGCATGAGCCCGCCGAAGAAGTGGCGCGCCGGCTGATCGGGATCGCCCCTCCTGGCCTGTCCCACGCGTTCTTTTCCGATAGCGGCTCGACTTCCGTCGAGGTCGCGCTCAAAATGGCGCTGGGCTATTTCAGGAACCGCGGCGAGCCGCGCTCCCGCATCGTGGCGTTGGAGCACGCCTATCATGGCGACACCGTCGGCACGATGTCGGCGGGCGCCCGCGGCGTATTCAACGCAGCCTATGAACCGCTTCTGTTCGATGTCGAGCGCCTTCCCTTTCCGCTTGCGGGCCAAGAGAGCCGGACGCTCGGCGCTTTCGAGGGACTATGCAAGCGCGAGCCTCCCGCAGCCCTCATCCTGGAACCGCTCATCCTCGGCGCCGGCGGGATGCTGGTTTACAAGGCTTCGGTCCTGCGCGATCTGAAGCGCATCTGCGAGGCTCACGGCGTTCTGCTCATCGCGGACGAGGTTATGACAGGCTTCGGGCGGACAGGTTCGCTCTTTGCCTGCGAGCAGGCGGGCATTTCGCCCGATATCATGTGTCTTGCCAAGGGGCTCACGGGAGGGGCGATTCCGCTCGCCGTTACGCTCTGCAAACCCGCGATCTACGAGGCCCATTACGCGCCCGACCGCGCGCGCATGTTCTATCATTCGAGCTCTTACACCGCCAACCCGATCGCATGCGCCGCGGCGGCTGCCAATCTCGATGTGTGGGCTGCGGAGCCGGTGCGCGAGCGGATCGCAGCACTTGCTGTGTGTCAGGCCGCATTGCTCGAACCTTTCAAGGCCGATGACCGCTTCTATAATGTCCGTCAGCTCGGCACGATTGCCGCTTTGGACCTGCGAGTGGAGGATGCGGGATATCTCGCCGGGGTTGCGACAAAGCTGTACAATTTTTTCGCGGAAAAGGCGCTGCTTATACGCCCCTTGGGGAACACGATCTATGTGATGCCCCCCTATTGCACCACGCTGAATGAACTTGAGCCCATATACGCGGCCATTTCGGAAGCCGCTATCCTGATAAACGCATAGGGCCGCCCGGAGGCGGCCCTTCTAAAGGTTTGCAAGCGCGCGGGATACGCCGTTTCCGTTAGACCTCGCGCCAGGTACCGTCGGGATAGCGGCAGGCCCTGCCAACCATCGTCTCCGGCCTTCCGTTGATGAAGACGGTTTGCGAGAACTCCCGGCATCTCATCTCACGATAATAGTAGACGGGCCGCGGCTCGATGTAGCCATAATGGCCATTGGGACTGCGCCAATCGGCGCGGTCGCCGCGCTCGAACGCCGCCATTTGGGCATCATAGGCGCGGCGGCGATCCTCGTCGTCCATCGACTTGCCGATCCGGTTGCCGATGAAGCCGCCGACAAGAGCGCCGCCAACAACAGCGGCGGGATTGCCGCGGCTCATTGCCCCGCCGAGCAACGCTCCCGTCGAGGCGCCGAACACCGTTCCTTGTTCTTCCTTGGTAGCGCATCCGGCCGCGAGAACCGCAAACGCAAGCGTCAAAAAGAGTAGTCCTAGCTTCTTCATAACCCCTCGTGACATGCGAATCGCACGCCCTCCTAGCCCATACATGCGCAACCGTAGGCAAGCTATTGGGGCATTTTTGCGTCAAATTATGCCGCAGGAAGTGTCAGGCACGCCCTCAAGCCACCGTTTTCGGCCTCCTCCAATTGCAGGGTGCCCCGGTAGAGGTGCGATAACTCTGCTACGATGGAAAGACCGAGGCCGGAGCCAGGCACGCTTTCGTCGAGCCGGCGGCCGCGTTCAACTGCGGTGCGCCTAGATTCGGCGGCCAGCCCCGGACCGTCGTCCTCGATGATTAGGCGGAAGGTGCGGGCTGTCGAGGACCCTTCGCACGGGCGTGCCTCTACCTTGACGGTGACGCTCGACCGCGCCCATTTGCAAGCGTTGTCCAGGAGGTTACCCGCCATTTCGTCGAAGTCCTGCTTTTCCCCGAAGAAGCGGACGCCGCCCGGGCAATCGATTTCCAGATTGAGCGCGCGCCCCTCGTAGATTTTGGTCAGAGCGCGCGACAGCGCGTTAAGCCCGGATGCCACGTCGGTCAGGCCGCTGATGGGCCGGATTTGCGCGGCTATCCTGGCCCTGTCGAGATGATGGGAGATTTGCTGGCGCATCAGCATCGCCTGCTGGGCAACTTTTTGTGCAAAGTCGGAATTTTGCGAGTTCGCCTCGTTGATAATGACGCTTAAGGGTGTCTTGAGCGCGTGGGCTAGGTTTCCAACGTGGGTGCGCGCCCTCTCAACAACGCTCCAATTCGCTTTGATGAGCGCGTTAAGCTCTTCTTGCAGCGGAAGAATTTCGTCGGGTGGCGTTCCCTCCAGCAGCGTCTCCTCGCCAGAGCGGATCGCAGCGAGACGGCTGCCAATATCCTTTAAAGGGCTCAACCCGAAACGGACCTGGAAGAATGTCGCCAGAAGAAGCCCGGCTCCAAGAAGGGCGAGCGTGAGCACGATGGTATTTGTCAGATAACGCGTCTCGGCATCGACAGCCGCGGTATCGAAGGCGACCGATATCGAGAAATCGCGGCTCTCATTTTCCTCGCCAAAATCGATGTCCCGCTCCAAAACGCGTAAGACTTGGCCGTCCGGTCCGTCGACATAGGCTTGCCGCACCCGCTTCTGATCCGGCTTGACGCCAAGGTCGCTGGGGGTCGTGTAGGTTTCGTCCGCAAGGGAGTCGGATTTGAAAGCCGGTTCGCTTTTGCCGCCGGCTGGGCGGATCTGCCAATAGGCACCCGACATGGGCTTCGAGAAAAGCGGCTCGCCGAGATCGTTAGGGCGCCGGATGTCGAGGGTACCTTGCGGAGCCGTCTTGGCAATCAGATTTTCCAGCGAATAGTTGAGCCGCTGATCGAAGTTCTCCTCGATGAAATCGCGGCACAGCGAAATCAGGATGGCCGCGGTGACCGACAAAATCATCAAGGTCCAGGCCGCCGACGAGATGACGAGGCGAAGCGCGAGAGAATTCCCTCTCATGGGCCGCTCTTTTCGCCTGCCCCGGAGCTTGGCGCGAATGAGACGCAGTAACCGAGCCCGCGGACGGTATGAATGATATCGGCGGGGATTTTGCGGCGGAGCCGCCCGATGAAGACCTCGATGGTGTTCGAATCGCGGTCGAAATCCTGCTGGTAGAGATGTTCGACAAGCTCCGAACGCGAGACCACCCGGGACTGATGGTGCATGAGATAGGAAAGCAGCCTGAATTCGAGCCCGGTCACTCTGACCGCGGATCCGTCAAATGTCACCCGCGCTGTACGCGTATCGAGGTGGAGGGGACCGCATTCAAGCTCGGCCTTGGCAAAGCCGGCGCTGCGGCGAACGAGCGCGCGCACGCGGGCTATGACCTCCTCCATTTGAAAGGGCTTGGCGACATAATCGTCCGCGCCTGCGTTGATACCCGCCACCTTCTCGCTCCACCGGTCGCGCGCCGTAAGGATGAGCACGGGTGTTTTGATGTCGTTCCTGCGCCAGCGTTCCAGAACGCTCAGTCCGTCCAGCTTGGGCAGGCCGAGATCGAGGACGATGACGTCGTATGGCTCGGTCTCTCCGAGATAGGAGCCCTCCTCGCCATCGAAAGCCGCATCGGCTGCGTATCCCGCGTCGGAAAGCGCGGCAACGAGCTGACGGCTAAGATCCCTGTCGTCTTCTACAACCAGCAGGCGCATACAGCCAAACTTCGTCCAATCGCTTAGCGGGCTGGCACCCGGATGACCCGGACCTTACCGGCCGACTCTAAAATCGTGACCTGAAAATAGTGCTCGCTTCCCGAGCCGCAAAGCGAGAATCTCAGAATTTTTCCGTTCCTAAGCCAGCTGTGAAGCTCGCGCTCGACTTGTTTATGGGATTTGTAGCTGCCCTTGCCCCAGGCGTAAGTGCAGGTCTCTTTCGCAAGCGCTAAATCGCCGCGAATAGCGATAAGGCCCAACAATAAAGCAGCGCAGATATATTTCATGGTTCATTCTGCATCGGGCAATTTATGAACGTTCCTCCCTGAATTTGCGATGAACGGCTGAAGCGCGAGATGCTCGGGCCAGTGTGGCGTCCCGCAATTGCCGTGCGGGCGTGCGGCAAACAGGGCGGCAATTCGGAGACGGGACACTAGTGCGTCGTCCCCGGCTTGCCGCGCTGCACGGCGTAGAACGCGGGCTTGCCTGCGAGTTGCAACGCGATCTCGAACAGTTCGCCTTCGTTTCTTGCTGGCTGGAAGCGCCTGACAACATATAGAGCGCACAAAACCCCTAAGCCCGGAAACGCGATACGCCACTCGGAGACAAGCCTTGCCGGCAGGCATGCCTCTAGCGCCGTTTCAATTTGCTTGCCGTCCAGAAGGCAAAAGCCGGCCGCGTTCGAAGCCAGCGAATGAATGAGAGCCTCCCTCATTTCAAGGTCGGCCGCACCGTTTTGCAGGTCTCGCACGGCGGCTGCGAATGTAGGAGACGGTATGCGCATTCTACCTACCGCGATAAAAACGCCAGAGCCTGCCATGTCGGCAGCTAGGACAAAATCGCCGGAGCGCTTTCCGGTCATAATACGAAATCCGGTTGAATGCTTCGCGGCGCTTTGTTGTCATCCCGGAACGGCGCCCTTCGCGCCGTATCCGGGATCTTTACGGGCGCTTCGAATGTTGCAAGACCCCGGATAAGCGCTGACAGCGCTT
>JBKQOR010000248.1:0-12623 GCA_052145435.1 Rhodomicrobium sp.
ATACCGCTTGAGGCAGCCCTTCCCGCGGTCATTTACGAGGAATTCACTGCCGCTGCCGCTCGCGCCGCCGAGGCGCAAGATGAAATCCCTGCGCATCCCGATGACGTTGAAACACCAGGCGATGCCGTTCATGCATCGCCTGAGCATGAGGAGCTTGCGCCAGATACCTCTCTTCCACAATTCGGCGGGCTGCTTGAAGCACCTCATGCCTCCGCAGAAGAGCATCCGGAAGGCGAAGAGCATGGTGGCTGGGAACGCCACGGCCCGGCTCATCGCGAGAGCGGCGGTGTCATCTCCGTCCCCGAGGTGCTGGCCCCAGCCCCTGTCGAGGTCGTCGGCTCCGAAGACGCGCTTGAAGAGGTGCCGCAGCGTCACAAAAGGCGCTGGCGTCATTACAAAATTCAAGAAGTTATCAAGCGCAATCAGATCGTCCTAATTCAGGTCGTCAAAGAGGAGCGCGGCACCAAAGGCGCTGCACTGACCACATATCTCTCGCTCGCCGGGCGCTACACCGTGCTCATGCCGAATACGCCAAGCGGTGGCGGCATCTCGCGGAAAATCACCGTGCCGGCAGACCGCAAGCGGCTCAAGGAAATTGCGCAGGAGCTCGAAGTGCCCGAGGGGATGGGGCTTATCATCCGCACGGCTGGGGCATCGCGCACCAAGGCCGAGATCAAGCGCGACTTCGAGTATCTGTTGCGCCTTTGGGAGAACGTGCGCGATCTGACGCTAAAATCGACCGCGCCTTGCCTTGTTTATGAGGAAGGCAACCTTATCAAGCGGTCCATCCGCGATCTTTATAACAAGGACATCGATGAAATCCTTGTCGCCGGCGACGAAGCCCATCGCGACGCAAAGGATTTCATGCGAATGCTCATGCCGAGCCATGCGAAGAATGTCATCCTTTACAAGGAGCCGGAGCCGCTTTTCATCAAATTCGAGGTAGAGCGGCAGCTGAACCAGATGTTCAGCCCGGTCGTCACGCTGCGCTCGGGCGGTTACATCGTCCTCAACCAGACCGAAGCGCTTGTCGCCATCGACGTGAACTCGGGCCGGGCAACGCGCGAGTACTCTATAGAGGACACCGCGCTTAAGACGAATATGGAAGCGGCCGAGGAGGTGGCACGCCAGGTGCGCCTTCGCGACCTTGCGGGTTTGATCGTCATCGACTTCATCGATATGGACGAGCGGCGAAACAACCGCTCCGTCGAGCGGAAGCTTAAGGAATCGCTGCGCCACGACCGCGCGCGCATCCAGGTCGGCCATATCAGCCATTTCGGACTGATGGAGATGTCGCGCCAGCGCTTGCGCCAGGGCGTGGTGGAAGTCTCAACCATGCCTTGCCCGGTCTGCCAAGGCGTGGGTCACATTCGCTCGACTGAATCGGTAGCGTTGATGATCCTGCGTTCCATCGAGGACAATTTGCGCACCCAAGGAGCGGCCAATATCACGGCCAGCGCATCGACCGAGTCCGCGCTTTACATCCTCAACCACAAGCGCGCCTATCTTCGCGATATTGAAATGCGTTATGGGGTGTCGATCGTCATACAAATGGACGAAAACACCCAAGGTGCGCAATTTGCGCTCCATCGCGGCGCTACGGCCAACGCGCCCGCCATGGCTGAATCGAGGGCAATTCAGATGGAGCCCCCGGAAGCAGGTAGCGAGGACGAGGAAGAAGCCGTTGCCGAAGCGGACGACAAGCGTCCGCAGCGCCGCAAGCGCAGGCGCCGGCGCGGCCGCGGCGATCTGTCCGCCGAGCCGTCGTTTCCAGATAGCGCCGCTTCGCCGGTCCTCGATGCTGAAAGCGGGGATGAAGGCGCCGAAGAGGAAGCCCAGGCGTTTGAAATCGCCGCGAGCGGCGCGGGACAGCCGGGCGTTTCGGATGATGTCCCCGCCAAGAACGGTGCTGAGAGTGAGCAGGAAGCTCAATTCAGGCGTAACCGCCGCCGCGGCAGGCGCGGAGGCAGGCGCCACCGCGATGACATCGCTGGCGGTGCGGAATTTGCAAAGCCGCAAGGCGATTCCATACCCGGGCTCGGAGAGCAGCCCGTCATTCCCTTCGACGTTCACTTCCCGAAAAATCTGCAGCTGGGGCCGATAAACCGGGAGCCGGCGGCACGGGAAATGCCGGCGATGCAGCCGGAGCCGCTGAGTGCTGCCAGCCATGCACTTCCAGAAATCGAGCCGGCACCGGTTGCCGGTTTCTCGCCGCTGGCGGCACCTGAGCCCCTCGCAGAGCCGGAAGCGGCAACCGCGCCCGCCCCTGACGTGCCGGAGACAGTAACGGAGGCATCGCCAGAGCCGGCACCCGCAGCGGAAACTCCCGCGACCGCCGCGCCGGTCCAGGCGCCGAAACCGAAGCCGGTCAGGACAGGCCCGCCCCGCAAAGGCTGGTGGCAGCGGCGGACTGGGTAAAATAATCAAAGCGGGGGCCGTTCGCTAACGGCCTCCGAAAATCGCGGTGCCGACGCGGACCATCGTGGCGCCGGCGCCGATTGCGATCTCGAAATCGGCGCTCATGCCCATACTTAGCTCCGAGAGACCTAGCCTGTCGCGCAGGGCGGCCAATGCCTCGAAATGGGGCAGCGGGTCGTCATCCACCGGCGGAATGCACATAAGCCCGCTCACGGTGAGGCCGAATTCGCGCCGGCATTGTTCGAGGAACTTCCCGGCATCGGCGGGGGTAACGCCGGCCTTTTGCGGCTCCAAGCCAGTATTCACTTGAATAAGCAGTTTAGGCGCCCTTCCTTGCCGTTGGATCTCCGCCGCAACCGCCGCCGCGAGCTTGGGCCGGTCGAGCGTCTCGATGCAGTCGAAAAGGGCAACGGCTTCCCGCGCTTTGTTCGATTGCAGCGGCCCAATCAGATGCAGCTCGATTGCCGGGAACTGCTCGCGCAAGGGCGGCCATTTGTGCATGGCCTCCTGCACGCGGTTCTCGCCGAAATAGCGGTGGCCCTGGCGAAGGACGGGCAGAATCTCTCTCTCGGAGAATGTCTTGGTGACCGCGACGAGCTTGACGGAGGCCGGCTCGCGCCCATGCGCTTCAGCCGCGCGCCAGACGCGCTCCTTGATGGAGAGGTAACGCTCCTCGATGCTGCGAGGATTGAACGGTTGATCGTCGCTCATCATCGTACGGCCTTCTCTTGACCGGCGCCCGGTTTCAACTTCATATCGGGCAAATCTTTTGCGGCGCGAAGGCGCAGGCATTGGATCGTGGAAACAGAATGCTACAACGCACCCGAGCGCGAAAAACATTGGCAGAGGATCTGGGAAGAGCAAAAGACATTTCTCACCTCATCCGGCCATACCAAGCCGAAATATTACGTGCTGGAGACGTTTCCGTATCCGTCGGGCCGCATCCATGTCGGCCACGTCCGCAATTATGTGATGGCTCAGCTTGCTGCATCCATTCGGCTGGGACGCCTTCGGCCCGCATTTGCGTCCGGCCCGGACGGTGATAGACTTTCGCCATGACAAAGCTCCTCGAAGAAGCCATTGCAATGCTTAAAACGCTCGGCGATGAGCAACAGGAGCGCGTGGCCGGGCTGCTGCTGCATCTCGCCGAAGGCGAGCCGGAGTTCGAACTCACCCAAGAGCAGATCGAAGGCATCGAGCTTTCGAAGGGAGTTTCTGCTCGGCCTATTTCGCCAATCGGGCCAAATCGACATTAGCAGGAAAAGGTTAGTCTATTGTGGCCAGGCCGTGATCCACCAATATTTTGGCAATGCCTTGCATGGTCGCTTCGGTTTCTTTCACGCTGCCCTTAAGCGTTGCGAATTGTATACCGATCTTGCGTATGTTGCCGTCTATTTTCTCAAGGCTGCCTTTCATCTTATCCATGCGTGATTCTAAGCGGCCCATACGTTCGCCTAGGCCTTCAATTTGCTTGGAGATGAATGTTAAGTCTATGTTCGTCATACCAATTCCCGCCGAGCGTTGTCTTCAACATAAGATGGTGCCGATCCCTGTCCAAATGAAGTCTGAACTCAAGTATAAGGCGCAAGCTGCGAGGCGCGGCGAGTTTGGTTATGGCCTCGGGCCAACGGCGATTTGCGTTAGCCGCCAAGCCGGCTGTTCATCGGCGACGGACGAAATTCCGCCCCGCCCTCTCCCGTCCAGCGGGGGACTGCGTCCATCTGCACGGCCGCGCCGAGGCTGGTTCAATGCCTCTGAGCAGCCTGCGGGTCCAGAACCGGTGCCGAAACGGTTGATCGCCGCGCGCCAGCATGCGGCCTTCTCTTGACCGTTGCCCGGTTTCAACTTCATATCGGGCAAATCTTTTTGCAGCGCGCAGGCGCAGGACATTGGATCATGGCAACAGAACGCTACAACGCACCCGAGCGCGAAAAACATTGGCAGAGGATCTGGGAAGAGCAAAAGACATTTCTCACCTCAACCGGCCATACCAAGCCGAAATATTATGTGCTGGAGATGTTTCCTTATCCGTCGGGCCGCATCCATGTGGGTCACGTGCGCAATTATGTGATGGGCGATGCCGTCGCCCGTTACAAGCGGGCCAAGGGCTTCAACATACTCCACCCATTCGGGTGGGATGCGTTTGGGCTGCCGGCCGAAAACGCCGCGATGCAGCAAGGCACCAGCCCCGCAACGTGGACTTACGAGAATATCGAGGTCATGCGGACGCAATTGAAGCGCATCGGGCTTTCTCTCGATTGGTCACGGGAGTTCGCGACTTGCGATCCCGAATACTACCATCAGCAGCAGCGCCTCTTTCTCGCCTTCTACAAGGCGGGTCTCGTCTACCGCAAGAAAAGCAAGGTGAACTGGGACCCGGCCGACCACACCGTGCTTGCGAACGAGCAAGTCATCGACGGACGGGGCTGGCGTTCGGGTGCCATCGTCGAGCAAAAAGAGCTGGCGCAATGGTTTTTCAAGATCACGCATTATGGCGAGGAGCTGCTGGCAGGCCTCGACACGCTCGATCGTTGGCCGGACAAAGTCCGCACGATGCAGCGCAACTGGATCGGCAAGAGCCAGGGGCTCTTGATGCGATTCCGTCTCGCCGGCGAGAAGCTTCCGGCCGGTTTTCCGGAGGTGGAGGTTTTCACGACCCGGCCGGATACGATCTTCGGCGCGAGCTTCATCGGCATTTCGTCCGAGCACCCGCTAGCGCAGGCGCTCGCGAAATCCGACCCCGAATTGCAAGCCTTTATCGAGGAATGCCGCAAGATCGGTACGGCGCAGGAGGAAATCGACCGCGCCGAGAAGAGAGGTTATGCGACAGGCGTGGTCGCGGCTCATCCCTTCCGCTCGACCACAAAGCTGCCCGTTTACGTCGCAAATTTCATCCTGATGGATTATGGCACCGGCGCGGTTTTCGGCTGTCCCGCGCACGATCAGCGCGACCTCGATTTCGCCCGCAAGTACCGGCTTAAGGTCAAGGCCGTCGTCGTGCCAGAGGGCGAGGACCCGGCCGCGTTCAAGATTGGCAACGAAGCCTATACCGGGCCTGGACGCCTAGCAAACTCCTCGTTCCTGAACGGCATGGCCGTGGAGGACGCGAAGGAGGAAGTGGCGCACAGGCTTGGCAAGCGGAACATGGCCGAAAAGCGCACGACCTTCCGTTTGCGCGATTGGGGCGTGTCGCGCCAGCGTTACTGGGGCTGCCCGATCCCCATGATCCACTGTGCGAAGTGCGGCGTGGTTCCGGTGCCGGAAGGGGATCTGCCGGTCCGGCTGCCGGACGATGTCTCGTTCGATAAGCCCGGGAACCCGCTCGACCGGCATCCAACCTGGAAGCACGTGAAATGCCCGTCCTGCGGCGGCAAAGCGGCGCGCGAAACCGATACCTGCGACACCTTCGTCGACAGCTCTTGGTATTTTGCGCGTTTCTGCTCACCGCATGCGGCCGAGCCCGTCAAGCGCGCGCCCGCCGATTATTGGCTGCCGGTCGATCAATATATTGGCGGCGTTGAGCACGCGATTTTGCACCTGCTTTATGCGCGCTTTTTTACCCGGGCCATGAAAGATTGCGGCTATCTCGGGGTGGCCGAACCCTTCGCGGCGCTGTTCACCCAAGGCATGGTGTTGCATGAAACCTATCTCGACACCGCGCAGAATTGGGTGAACCCGGCCGATGTCGTCGTGGAAACGGTGGACGGCGTGCGAAAAGCCTTCAAGTCTGACGCGGCGCGGGCTCCTGTTCAGATCGGCTCCATTGAAAAAATGTCGAAGTCGAAGAAGAACACCATCGACCCCGACATCTTTACGGAGCATTACGGCGCCGACACTGCCCGCTGGTTCATGCTTTCGGATAGCCCGCCGGAGCGCGACGTGCTCTGGACCGAGGAAGGTGCGCAAGGCGCCTGGCGTTTCATCCAGCGCGCCTGGCGGCTTTTGAACGAGGGATTGCCCCATCTGCCGAAGCCCAAGGCAAAAGCACCGCTGGCCTTTTCCGCCCCGGCGCAAGCGTTACGCCGTGCCGCGCATAAGGGGCTCAACGCCGTGGCCGAAGAGATCGAGGGCCTGCGCTTCAACCGGGCCATCGCGGCGGTGTACGAATTTTCAAATGCGCTGGGCGCAGCGCTTCAAGACAAGAACGCTCAAGGCGATCCCTCTTTCGGCTTTGCGTTGCGCGAGGCCCTGATCTTTTTCGTGCACGCGATCAATCCGTTCATGCCGCATTTGGCGGAGGAGGGGTGGGCGCTGTTGGGCTACAACACCCTTATTGCAAATGAGAGCTGGCCGGAGGTTGAGCGAAGCTTGCTCATTGACGATACCGTCACCATTGCCGTACAGGTAAATGGGAAAAGGCGCGACGAGATCGTTGTTGCGCGCAATGCCGATCGGGCGGACGTGGAAGCTGCGGCACTTCGCTTGGAAAGCGTAACCCGCGCAGTCGACGGGCGGCCGATTAAGAAGGTGATCGTGGTTCCCGAAAGGATCGTCAATGTGGTGGCGTGAGTCCTCGAAAAACAACGGCCGCCTCTTGAAGGGAGCGGCAGCGGTTGCGTTTGCGGGCCTGCTTAGCTTTGGCACCGGCGGCTGCGGGTTTCATCCGCTTTACGGGCCGACGGCCTCGGGTGCGAGGCTCGACGACGTCATGAAGTCGATCGAGGTGGCGACAATTCCTAGCCGCCCTGGCCAACGCTTGCGCAACGAGCTCATCTTCGGCACTACGGGTGGCGGTGGCGGCTTGCCCCCCGTCTACAGGCTCGATGTGGCGTTGCGCGAGACGACGAGAAACACGCTGGTCACGACGCAAGGGCTTCCGACCGGCCAAGTCGTGCAGCTCGACGCGGAATACCGTCTTGTCCGCATCAAGGACAATGCAGTGGTTTACAAAGGGTACAGCACCGCCGAGGCATCCTACGATCTCGTCGGCGCGACCGGTATTGCTGGCTCTACCTATGGCGACGTGCGTGCGGCAATCGATGCAGAGAATCGCGCAGCGCGCAGCCTAGCCGATACCGTAAAAACGCTATTGGCCGCCTATATGTCACACGCCGCTTGAGGCAAGCGCAGCGGTCTCCTGCGGGTAGCTGAATGGTTGCGCCCAGCGCGGCATCGGCCGCGAAGTTTTTGTCCGCTCCCCCCAACGCCGTCCGGGGATTTCTTTTCTACGGCTCGGACAGCCTCCAAATCGCCGCAAGAGCCGAAGCCTTGGTCCGCGCGCTTGCGGGAAAGCTTGGGCCGGATGCTGAGATCCTGCGGCTTCACGACAGCGACCTCACCGCAGACCCGGCCCGAATCACGGTTGAGCTGACAACCGGCTCGCTTTTCGGAGGCACCAAGATCGTTTGGCTGACCGCGCTCCCCGCCAAGGCACATGGCCCGCTCGCGGAAATCGCCAGCCGCCCTCTGGACAGCGCCTATCTGGCCGTACAAGCGCCCGATCTCAAGAAAAGTCATAAGCTTGCGCAGGCGTTCGAGGCCGCGCCTTACCTCGCCGCCATCCCCTCCTACGGCGAGGACCAAGAAAGCTTGAGCGCCGCAATTCGCCGCCAAGCCCAGTCCGCGGGATACGAAATTGCCGCCGATGCCGCCGCACTTGTCGCCGTTCGATGCGATTTTTCCGCATTGCTCGCCCGGAGCGAAATGGAAAAGCTGATGACCTATGCCGGGCTCTCGCGGCAAATCTCTCTCGCCGATGTCGAGGCCTGCCTCGCCGATCAGCAAACGGCCGGGCTTTCGGAGATCGTCGATCACGCGCTGAATGGCGAGGGACGCAATGCGCTCGCCGCCTTCGAGCGGTTCATGGCCGCTGAGCAAAATGTCACCCCGGTTCTCGCCGTGCTTTCGCAGGCGCTGCTGCGCCTTCACGCGCTCCGGTGCGCGGCCGATGCCGGCACGCCGCTTCCGCAAGCAATCAAGGAGCTGAGGCCGCCGGTTTTTTTTAAGCAGCAAGACGTTCTTGCCGGCCAAGCCCGGCGGTGGACGGTCGCGGTGCTAGCGGCGCAAATCGGCCGGCTCAATTCCGTGGTGAGGGAGACGCGGCTGAGGCCCGCGCTTGCCGAAGACATCGCAGCCGATTTTCTCATCGGCATTGCGAAAGAGGCAAGGCGGACCTAACGGCGCGAGGCTTCGAGAAAGTCTCGGCTTGAGCATACGCGGTCCGATTAACGGCCTCGTTAGAGTCCTTGCTAGCAGGTCTTCTTTCTGGGCATGCAGCCGTACAAGCAACCGGTCGAGGGTGGCGAAGCCCGTCTGGGCAGAATAAAACGCTTCGCGATTAGGTACCGGCCTTGAGGCAGCACATGAGGAGCGCGGCAAGGGGGCAGCGCTTCGGTTAGCCCATAAACGCCACTTTCAAAATCTCGTACGACTTCGCGCCGCGCGGCGTGTTGACCTCGACGGAATCGCCCGCCTTTTTGCCGATCAGCGCGCGCGCAATCGGCGAGCCGATTGAGACCCTTCCCTGGCGCACATCGGCCTCGAAATCGCCGACGATCTGATACTTAACCTCTTCTTCGGTATCCTCATCGACGAGAGTCACGGTGGCGCCGAACTTAACCGTCTCGCCGGAAAGCTTCGAAATATCGATGATGTCTGCGCGCGAGAGCTTGTCCTCCAGATCGGCGACCTTCGCCTCGTTCATGCCTTGCGCTTCCTTCGCGGCATGATACTCGGCATTCTCGGAGAGATCGCCATGGGACCGTGCCTCCGCGATCGCCTTAATGATGCGCTGGCGCTCGACCGATCTTAGATATTTAAGCTCGGCCTCAAGCGCAGCATGCCCTTGAGCGGTCATCGGCACTTTTTCGGTCATACCAGTCTCCCCTGTCCAGTTCACAAACCTGGAACTTGTCAATGCGTTTTTGAGCGGAAGGCACAATAGCAACACGCGCCTGGGGCCAAAATCTGGCACCGGCTCGCACATTTTAGGCGATATATTTCTGCAGCGGCTGAACTTCAAGGATGCCGGCACGCATGGCTTGAATCGCTTCTGTAACCGCGAGCGCGCCAGCGATCGTCGTGTAATACGGTATTTTGTACATCAGAGCTGTCCGGCGGATGGTGGAGCTGTCGGCAAGAGCTTTGGCCCCCTCCGTCGTATTGAAAACGAGGTCTACCTCGCGGTTTTTCATGGCATCGACAATATTGGGCCGGCCCTCCAAAACCTTGTTCACTTTGGTGCACACAATGCCATTCGCTTCGAGGTGGCGCAGGGTGCCGCGCGTCGCAAGCACCTTGAAGCCCATCTGCGCCAGCTCCCTGACGGGCTGCACAATCCGGTCTTTGTCGGCCTCTTTCACCGAAACGAATAAGGTTCCCGATCCCGGCACCTTACTGCCACTCGCGATCTGGCTTTTCGCGAACGCGACGGCGTAGCTCTTGTCGATGCCCATGACCTCGCCTGTGGATCGCATTTCCGGCCCTAGAACGGGATCGATCTCGGGAAAACGCTCGAACGGGAAAACAGCCTCTTTCACGCCCACATGCTGGATTTGGGGCCGCGTCAGCTTGAAACCGGCAAGCTTCTCGCCCGCCATGACGCGCGCCGCGATGGCTGCGACCGGCTGGCCGATGACCTTGGCCACAAAGGGCACGGTCCGGCTCGCGCGCGGATTGACCTCCAGCACATAAACGTCCTTGCCCTTGATTGCATACTGAACGTTCATCAGCCCAACGACGTTCAGCGCGCGCGCGATTTCCGCGGTCTGCCTTTCCAACTCGGCCAAGGTCTCAGAGCAAAGTGAATGGGGCGGCAGCGAGCAGGCGCTGTCACCCGAATGCACGCCGGCTTCCTCTATATGCTCCATGACGCCGGCAATGAAGACATTTTCGCCGTCGGAGATGGCATCGACGTCGGCTTCGATAGCGTCGTGGACATAGGAGTCCAGGAGCAGCGCATTCTTGGCCAAGACCGCGTTAACCTGCGCGTGCCGGTTGCCGGCGAACCGGTGTTGAACATCGTGAGAAACGAACGCCGCAAGCGTCGTTTCGAAATACTCCTTCAGCGTGGACTGATCCGGCAGGATCGCCATGGCGCGGCCGCCAAGAACATAGGACGGCCTAACGACGATCGGGAAGCCAATCTCCTCGCTGACAATGATCGCCTGCTCGACGGAATAGGCGATGCCGTTTCGCGGCTGCCGCAGATTGAGCTTTTCGACAAGCGCCTTGAAGCGGTCGCGATCCTCGGCGAGGTCGATGGCGTCGGGCGAGGTGCCGAGAATGGGCACATTATGCACGTCGAGCGCCTGCGCGAGTTTGAGCGGCGTCTGGCCGCCGAATTGGACGATGACGCCTTTGAGCTTCCCGCGCGACGCTTCCTTCTCGATGATGGCGAGCACGTCCTCAGGGGTCAGAGGCTCGAAATAGAGCCGGTCGGACGTGTCGTAGTCCGTCGAGACCGTTTCGGGATTGCAGTTGACCATGATGGTCTCGTAGCCGGCCTTCGACAGCGAGAACGCGGCATGGCAGCAGCAATAATCGAACTCGATGCCCTGCCCGATGCGGTTCGGTCCGCTGCCGAGGATCACAATCTTCTCCCGTTCGGACGGGTTGGCCTCGCACATCGTTTGGCCTCCTAGCGGGCTCTCGTAGGTCGAGTACATATATGCCGTAGGCGAAGGAAACTCGGCGGCGCAAGTATCGATGCGCTTATAGACCGGATATACGCTCAGGCTCCGGCGCCTCGCCGTCACCTCGGCTTCCGTAAGGCCTGCGAGATAGGCGAGCCTCGCATCGGAGAAGCCCATCGACTTTAATTGGCGGAAGGACCGCTCCGTGTCCGGAAGGCCGTGCTCCCGGACTTTCGCTTCGGCGTCGACGATGCCCTGGAGCCTCGAAACGAACCACGGGTCGATGCGGCAAGACGAATAGATCTGCTCGTGATCGACGCCGAGCCGCAAGGCCTGCGCCACTTTCAAGATGCGGTCGGGCGACGGGGTGCCGAGCGCCGCGCGGATCACATTCTTGTCGTCGCCCTGACCGAGCCCTTCCAGCACGAAATCGTCCAGGCCGGTGAGGCCCGTTTCCATTGAGCGCAGCGCTTTTTGCAGGCTCTCCTCGAAAGTCCGGCCGATCGCCATCACCTCGCCAACCGATTTCATCGAAGTGGTGAGCGTTGCCGGCGCTCCTGGGAATTTTTCGAAGGCAAAGCGCGGGATTTTGGTGACGACGTAATCGATGGATGGCTCGAAAGAGGCGGGCGTCGCCCCCTTGGTGATGTCGTTGTCGAGTTCGTCGAGCGTATAGCCGACCGCGAGTTTCGCCGCGACTTTGGCGATGGGGAAGCCCGTCGCTTTCGACGCCAGGGCGGACGAGCGCGACACACGCGGATTCATCTCGATGACGACGAGCTTTCCGTCCGCCGGGTTTACCGCGAATTGCACATTCGAGCCACCGGTCTCGACGCCGATCTCGCGCAGCACAGCGATCGAGGCATTGCGCATGATCTGATATTCGCGGTCGGTAAGCGTCAGCGCCGGGGCGACCGTGATGCTGTCGCCCGTATGCACTCCCATCGGATCGACGTTTTCGATGGAGCAGATGATGATGCAGTTGTCCTTGGTGTCGCGGACAACTTCCATCTCGTATTCTTTCCAGCCGAGAACGGATTCCTCGATCAGAATCTGCGTAGCGGGCGATGCCTCCAGCCCGCGCTCGGCAATATACATATATTCTTCGCGGTTGTAGGCGATGCCGCCGCCCGTGCCCCCAAGCGTAAAGGAGGGCCGGATGATGGCCGGCAGTTGCACGTAGTCGAGCGCATCCATCGCATCGTTGAGGTTATGGGCGAGCCTGGAGCGTGGCGTAGCCAGGCCGATTTTGGTCATGGCCTCGCGAAAGAGCTGGCGGTCTTCCGCTTTGTCAATGGCGTGCGCTTTCGCGCCGATCATCTCGATGCCGAAGCGCTCCAGCGTGCCGTCGCGGAAGAGGCGGAGCGAGGTGTTGAGCGCCGTCTGGCCGCCCATAGTGGGCAAGAGCGCCATGCGCTCACCCGGAAAAGCCTTCCTTTCGCGCTCGATCACCTTGGCGACGATCTCGGGTGTGATCGGCTCGATATAGGTGGCGTCCGCCAGATCCGGGTCCGTCATGATGGTCGCCGGATTGGAGTTGATGAGGACGATCCGGTATCCCTCCGCCTTGAGCGCCTTGCACGCTTGCGTCCCGGAATAATCGAATTCGCTAGCCTGGCCGATCACGATCGG
>JBKQOR010000249.1:0-4031 GCA_052145435.1 Rhodomicrobium sp.
GCGCTGCATCGGGCTGACCAGAACCAGCGAGAAGGTTTCCTTCGCTAGCACGGCCCGCAGCGCTTCGGCCCGCCGCCGGCCATTGTCTGTTAGCGGGATGTCTGTCACGCCCGTGTGCCGGTCGCTAAGGCTCCATTCCGTTTCACCGTGCCTGATCGCGCATACGTTCACGCTTGCTCTCTGCCCTCAGAGGTTGTCCCCCTCGGTCGAGCGGACCGTTGCGGACCCAGCTTCGCGGGCCCAGCGCCAGCCAGCGATCTCGGGCATGTCGTCGCCGTAGCGGTCAATATATTCCTTATGCTCCATGAGCTTGTCGCGTATCGCCTGCTTGGCGTAGGCAGCCTGTATTCCAAGCTTCGGCACCCGGTCGATCACGTCTTCCACCAGATGGAAGCGGTCGAGATCGTTCAGCACACACATGTCGAACGGTGTCGTCGTGGTGCCCTCTTCCTTATAGCCGCGTACGTGGATGTTATCGTGGCCCTTCCGGCGATAGGTCAGCCGGTGAACGAGCCACTTCCTCCGGTGCTGAGCACAGAACCGAGTCGGTAATCCAAGTCTTGCGTAACTGCTCTTCAAGACAGGTATTCGGCCAGGGTGTACTAGGTATTTCCAGCCCATTATCGGGGTCGAGGAAGATGAGGCCGGCGTTGCGGGTCGCGTCTATGGTGCGCGCCTCGCGACCGTCGCGCGGTCGATGCCGCAGCTCGGCCTCCTCTACATGCTGGTCGCGATGCCGATGAACATTCTGTCCGGGTCCAATGCTCCGCTCGACAGTCAGCCGGAATGGCTTCGCACCATCATGCAAGCTTCGCCTTCCACACATTTTGTTTCATTTGCGCAAGCCATTCTTTATCGGGGTGCGGGAATCTATGAAGTCTGGCCGCGGTTTTTGGCAGTTGTACTGATCGCCAGCTGTTTCTTGGCTCTCGCGGTGCTGCGGTTCAGGCGCGTAACGGAGCAGTCAACTTAGGGGCATTTCTTGAAAGGGCGGGAACGCATGCAGCACCTTGGATTCCGGCTTGCAGTGGCAGCTCTTGCGTTCCTTTTCTGGAACGGCGCATCGGCGCAGAACCCTTGCGGTTACGCGTTCTCCGTCACCGGGCAAAAACTTTTCGACGATCACTGCGCCGGCTGCCATGGCCTTGATGGCAAAGGAAATGGTCCTTTCGCACGCGATCAAAAGAAACAGCCCGCCGACCTTACCGAGATTGCCCGGCGAAACGGCGGTCAATACCCCGCCGCCCGCATCTCGCAGATCATCCGCTATGGGGGCGGCTTGCCTGGACACAAGAAGGAGCGCGCTATGCCTGTGTGGGGCACGGTCTTCAACGGCGAATGCGGCCCAGCCTTTTCCCGAAGGGCGGTTGTGGAGGTGAACCACTATCTCGAGACCCTTCAGAAATAGCGTCAGCATGCTTGAACCCGCGCAGGCTTTGCATTTATTTGCCGCAGCGGGCGCTCGCCAATGATAGCGGCCGCGTCGGCATTGAGCGGGGCCTGGTACGGGCAAATACAGGGGCGCAGGCCTTTGTGCTGAGCTGGCGCGAGCTAGGCGCGCATCCCATCGAGGCGCCTTCCAAGCGTGGCTTCGGCTCAACCGTCATTTGTGAAATGGCCGAGCTGAGCCTTGATGCCAGGGTCGCACCTCGACCGGAATGCCGGGCGTCATTGCGACCGCTTGTTCCAGCCGCTTCCTTCCGATGAAACACCACGGGCAGACCACGTCAGACACGACGTCGATGCGGCTTTGACATGCGGACGCTCCTTGTCTTGAGCGGAAGGTAGGCGTCCCGCTACTTCGCCGCAACCATGCGGCTGCCCAGGACCCGGTGCATCAGCGCTTCCGGTGTGTCGCCGGGCTTGAGTGTTCAGCCGCCAGCCGGGATTGCGCGGCCGCTATCGGCATTTCCCTCCCGAACGATCAGCCAGCGATTTCCCGCGCAGAGGGCCCGGACACCTTCTCAAGCATGCCATGGAGGGTGTCAGTGCCAGAGACTAAGGGAAGGGGAGACGGCGCATCTAGGATTGTTTGTGGCTACTGGCCCCAAGTCAAAGACACATGCGGATCCGGGAACAACGAGATCGTACGAGAATTGCTAAGGGCAATCGCTGAACGCCCACTTAATCGGGAGGAACACCAAATGGCAGAAACAAACACGGTGGTCGCCGTTTTCCCCGATCACCAAGCAGCTGAGAGCGCGGTCAAGAAATTGGCCGATGCCAGCTTCGATATCAAGCATCTCAGTGTGATCGGTAAAGGATACCACACCGACGAAAAGGTCGAAGGGTTTTACAACGCCGGCGATCGAGTCAAATTTTGGGGCAGCCGGGGCGCTTTTTGGGGCGCCCTCTGGGGCTGGCTGATGGGGGCGCTTTTTATCACCATTCCCGGCGCCGGCGGCGTCGTCGTTCTTGGATATCTTGCTGGCATCGTGCTTTCGGCTATCGAAGGCGCCGTTGTCGTCGGTGGGCTCAGCGCCTTGGGCGCGGCTCTTTATAGCATTGGAATTCCAAAAAACAGTGTCATTGCCTACGAGACCGCCCTGAAAGCTGACCAGTTTCTCGTTATGGCGCATGGCTCCGCCGAAGAGGCGGCGCGCGCGAAGGCGATTCTGGAAACGCTCAAACCTTCGAGCGTGGATATGCATGAGAGTGCGGCTGCCGCTTAGGGTACGAACGGGCTTACGTGAAGGACTCCGGGCTCGCGCATGCCTCGCCAGAAGAGCTTCGTGCCACATAAAACCCTGCGCACCGTCACGGCCGGCCAGAAGCAGCAAATCCTGCAGCTCGCAGGCGACTTCCCGCGCTTGTGGTGCGCGCCGACGACCACAGCGCGCGACCGCAAGCGCATGCTGCGTGTGCTCATCAAAGATATCACCGTCGCCAAAGGGCCAGAGCCGAAACAGCTCAGGCTGCAGATCCGCTGGCAGGGCGGCGCGGCAGAGACGGTCGAGCTTCGCCTGCCGCAGAACCGTGCCGAGGCGGTGCGGTATCCGCCTGCATTCGCCGGCCGCATCAGGGAGCTCGCCAAAGACCACGATGACGGCGAGATCGCTGCCAGTCTCTGCCGTGAAGGCTTGAAAAGCACCACCGGCAAGCCGTTCACTGCAAGCATGATCAGCTGGATACGCTACAAGCACCGTATTCCTGGCCCGTCACGCCCGAGCGGAACGCTGAGTGTTGCCGAGGTCCGGCAGCGTTACGGCGTAACGCATTGGGCGGTCTATGAATGGATCGGCAATGGCCTCCTCCCAGCCCACAGGAGGAAGCCCGGCTTGCCCTACGCCATCACTATCACCGGCGAAACCGACCGTGCTTTGCGCGAACGTATTGCCAACTCGCCTCGTATGGCCTCATCTTCCCAAACCCGAATTGAGCAAGGTGCAATATGAAGCGCGTGTTGAGATGCCCAGCGGCCTGAGTTTGCCGTTGGCTTTCGGTATGAACACTCGTCTGATGGGGTCCGGACGGTACGTCTCCTCCCTGAGCGCAAGCACCAGTTCGCCGAGCCACCGCTCGACCCCATACGCTTCGACGTCCGCAAAGTCCTGGCCGTCCACGCCCGGTGCGCCCTTATTCGAGCGGCACTGGGCATAGGCGTGCGCCAGAATATCCTCGCGGCTGATCTTGTCGTACAGAGCGTAGAAGCGGTAGCCGGCTTCTGCCTTCGCTTTCGCGTGCAACGCCATCTGCAGTTTCTGAACGCTTTCCGGAGTTGTTAGGTTGCCCAATCTCCAGGTCCCTTCCCGCTTATTGCGTCTGTCTTGAACTAAGGCCCCTTCCCTCCACCGGCATTACCCGGCTTCAGCAGTACACCGGACCTCTCCGCCACCTCAGGGCGCCCGGCCTGTCCCTCGCGGGCCACCGGTTGGTCATCCCTGACCACGCCGTGAGGCTTCCCGTGTGAGCGGCGGTGACAAAGTCGGCCAGTGGAGCGGCGGCTCGGTGCCGCCGCGTGGCGGAGTAATAACCGGCCACTGGTTAGGTTGACCTTTTTCCAAGAGGGAGGGGTCAACGGGGATGTTTGC
>JBKQOR010000250.1:0-4342 GCA_052145435.1 Rhodomicrobium sp.
TCTCCGCCATCCTCGTCGAGATCGATGAGCAATGGGCCGCATCCCAGTTACCCTATGTCAACTTCAACAACGCCGGTGCCGATTGATGTCCACACATAAATGTCCAGACAACAGGTTGCGTTATCCCGCCTGAGACTCAGGACAGGTGCCGTGGTGGTATCGAGCGCAAACCATTTGCCTCGACCGCGGTCATCATGAACGGCGCTGGACGCTTCGATGCGCGCCCGGCGGGTCCGTGAACCCGCCAGTTCTGGCTGGCAACGCGAAAACCGATAACGTAGAGGCGGTACGTAGCGCTGTACCTGCTGCGGCAAGCCGCGCGGAGGTACAGCGGATTGATGTTCCACGAACCGCCGCGAACCGCGCGCCGGCTGCAATCATCCCTGCCGGGCCGCCGTTGGCCCGCGCTCATTCCGGACACATCAACGAATGCCAGCCGCCTTGCTAAGCTTTTGGGCAACCAACGCGTTCAGCGTTATGCCCGCCTGAGCCGCCTCGATTGCCAGCGCACGATGCAGATGCTTGCCAATCCGCACGTTGAATTGCCCGCTATACTCCTTCTTGGCAGGTGCCGTTGGAATTGGCGTTCCTTCTTCGCGGTGCACCTGTTTAACGGCCTCCCAAGCCGCGCCGAGTTCAGCCAAGGCCGCTTCGGGCGAGGGACTGAAGGCAGAGATTTCAGGAAGCTCATTGAAATGAGCAACCCAATCGCCCGCATCGTCCTGGAAGAGGCCGACGGTAAATCCATCGTAGCGTTCAGACATCGCCACTCTCCATGATCTTCAACGCTTGCTTGACCTGATATTCCTTGGCTTTACTGCCGCTGGCCTGGACCGGCACGATCTGCCCCGTTGGAGCCTTCCAAACCCGGTGCGATCCGCTCTGCCGCTTGAAGACCCATCCGCCTTGCTCCAATAGGGTCTCGAATTCCGCAAACGAAAGTCCAGCGGGATTGCTTCGGGCCTTGTCTAGGAGCTTCTGTCGCCGGGTCACGTTTGTAACTGTGGGCAGTTACAAACGCATTGTCAAGAGAAGAGGATCGCGGTCAGCGAGGTCCCATTTGGCTGCCGTATGAGGTGAAGCGGCTAAGCACTAAGAATTAAGCGTGCTCGCCACGCGGAAACCCAGATTGTTGTTCCGGTTCTCGGTGTTGTTCCTGTTGCGCCTGGCCGCGCGCAGATTCCTGGGATTGTTGTTCCAAGACCCGCCGCGCAGGACACGACTGGGAGCCGTTCAGGAGGCAAGCGAAAAGCTTGCCTGAAGCCAACTTATCCGAGTCTCCCGCTTGAAATCGCCGCGCTCGAAATATCCCCAAAAAAATTCGCCCGCCTCCGGCGGGACAGCTTAGGCCGGGACCGCAAGAACCGTTTCGGACTCATACGGGGGGCTGTAATGAGAGAGGAACTAAAAGGTCCTCGCCACGCGGAAACCCAGATTGTTGACCCGGACCTCGGAGTTGAACCAGTCGCGCCTGGCCGCGCGCAGAACCCTGGGACCGTAGACCCAAGACCCGCCGCGCAGGACACGACTGGCGCAATCTCCGGTTGTTTTGGCCGACCCATCGGTAAGCGCGCCATCGTAATTTGCCCTCCAGCAATCCTCCACCCATTCCCAGACATTGCCGTGAACCTGATACAGGCCCCAGGGGTTCGGATCGAAAGATTTGACCGGAACCGTCTTCTCCCGATACGCGCCTTTTTCCCCACCGCCGGCATAGGCGTAAGTACCGTTGTAATTCGCCTGATCCGGCGTGATCGATTTGCCCCACCAGAACGGCGTTGTGGTGCCGGCACGAGCCGCGTATTCCCGCTCAGACTCGGTCAGCAAGCGGTAAGTTTTGCCCGTCTTCTTTTTGAGCCATGCCACGTAGGCCTGCGCATCGTTCCAGCTCACATTGATGACAGGCCGGTCATCCCGGCCCCAGCCTTGATCGCTGGGCTTGTAACCGCCGCAGCCGCTATCCGCCACGCACGCGTCCCATTCCGCGAACGTCACCGCGAACCGGCCCACCGCGAAGGGCTTTGGGATCGTAACCCTATGCTGCGGGCCTTCGTCGTCATAGCGCTCAGGCTCGCTTGCCGGCGAGCCCATCATGAAACTGCCGGCAGGCGCAACCACCATCTCCGGGCACTCGGGACAATCCTTGAAGCTCTCGGTCTTGCCCGCGCCAGGCAGGAACCAGCGCCCTTGCGCGTTATTGACGATCGCCGCATCGATGGCGATGCGGCCCTCCGCGCGATAGCGGTCCTCTTGCGTTACAGCTTGCCGCGCCGGTGGCGCCGGCTCCGGTTTTACCGGCTCTGCGTGCTTCGGTTCTGGAATTGGCGGCGACGGCGTATGCGGCCAAGGTTGAGCGATTAACAGCGCGGCAGTGGCCGCAACCGCCAAAACGGCGGCGATGGGCTTCCACGGCACGGCCACGGGCTTGCGCCGCGCGCGCCGGCCGGCCTTGATGGCCTCGATGAGCGCGGTGGCGTCGCGTCCGAAGCTCTCATGCACGATATCGTGCTTGTGATAGAGGACGAGGTCGCCGATATCGCCCGGCAGATCTTCGCGGCGGGGCAGCGGCGCGCGGTCCATGAGCACGGGGATGACGGCGATCTTGCGCGCGAGCGCGGCGGCGATCTCCTGGCACACGAAATCGCGTTTGCCGCTTGCCGCGCGCGCCTCCAGCAGGTCTAGCCAGCGCGCGCCGATCACGGCGAGGAACACGTCCGTGTCCGCCAGCGCCTCTTCCAGCTTGACGTCGAAGCGCTCGCCCGCGAGCAGATTGTCCACGTCCATGAACACGTTCTCGCTGCCGAACGCTTGCGCCAGCCGGTCGCGCAGCCGTGCGGCCTCCGCCTTCGCGTCGTCGCGCCGGTAATTGATGAAAATCTTGCCCGCCACGCCATCCCCCCGATGTCCGTGTTGAGGATATATCCAATCATGCAGGCCGTGTCACACCGAATCCGGGCGATTGCTTCCGCGGCGTCATCGGTGGATGGCGCAACGAACTGGGAATCTCCCCTCATCCTGTCCTTCTCCCCATGGGAGAAGGAACGCCTGAATGTCGATCTGAGCGTGCAACAGCGTCCCCTCTCCCATGGGGAGAGGGACAGGATGAGGGGCGAGTCCGCCATTCCTGGCGATGACGCCGCGCTCAACCGGCGCGCCAGAGCTTGGCGGCGTGCAGCATGAAGATCCGCGTGTCCGGCCCGAGAAGCGAGCGGATGGCGGGGTCGCGGCAGTCGAGGCCTCCCGTGTAGGCGCCGAAGGCCGGCATGACGATGAGGCGCTCCGAAAGGCAAAAACAGGGCCCGGAGAAGCGGTAGCCGCCAGCGGGCACGCTAACCTTCGGGTGAAGATGCCCGGCGATTTGCGCACCGGCTCCGCCAGCGGCCGGCTCGTGCCGCAAGGTCACGCCGCCAATTTCCAGCGCGGCACAGCTTTCGCCGCCGCAAAAGGCAGGCAGCTCGGGATCGTGGTTGCCGCTGAGCCATATCCATTCGCGGACCGATGCGCAAAGCGAGGAGAGCTCGTCCCTCCCGGCCGGCGTCATACGCTCGCCGGCGGCGCGGTCGTGGAAGCTGTCGCCGAGACAAATAACGCGCTTGGGCCGGTATAGCTCGATGGCGCGTTGGAGGCGTTGCAGAGTGTCGCGCGTATCGAGGCCCGGCAAGAGACGGCCGCGAGCGGCGGCGCCCGATCCCTTCTCCAGATGCAAGTCCGCAACGATGAGCGTGCCGAGCGCGCCGATATAGGCCGCGCCGGAGCGGTCGAGCGTGACAGTGAGCCCTGCGAACTGGACTTCAATTGCGAGCCAGCCCCCCGCCGGAGACTGCGCCGGTGTCCCGGCTATCGTCCCCCCGGTTTCCCGTTCTGCTAAGAAAGCGCCGCTCATGTCCGTTCGGTCCTCAGGACAGTCTCGTCGCCACCACCCACCACGTGGGATAGGCCTTCGCAATCGCGCCGGCAGCCTTTTCCGCAGCTACGGCCGACGGAAACAGTCCGAAACAGGTCGGACCGCTTCCGGATAGCCGCGCGAGCAGGCAGCCCTCCTGGCGCCTTAAGGCGCCGAGCGCATGCCCGACCGCGGGTTCCAGCAAGGCGGCGGGCGTCTCGAGGTCGTTGCGTCCATGCGCGAGCGAGGCGGCGGCCCTTTCGGGATCGCTGAAATCGGCATCTTCAAGGAGCGGGCGAGCGCCCTCGCCGGCGTGATAAGGGGCCGCACCTAACCGCTTGAAAACCTCTGCCGTGGAGAGCTTTACCCGCGGATTGACGAGAACCGCGGGAAGAGCGGTCACGTTCGCGGCCGGCGTCACACGCTCGCCAAGGCCACGCATCCAAGCCGCGCGGTTAT
>JBKQOR010000251.1:0-9927 GCA_052145435.1 Rhodomicrobium sp.
GATATTGCCCGTCGTGGCGGTGAGGCCGTTCACGCCCGTGATATTGCCGCCGCTGATGGAGGCGGTGCCGTCGGTGAGTGTGCCGCCCTGAACCGTGCCGGTCGCCGTCACGGTGGTGGCATTGACCGTGCCGATATTGCCAGTCGTAGCGGTGAGGCCGTTCACGCCCGTGATGTTGCCGCCGCTGATGGAGGCGGTGCCGTCGGTGAGTGTGCCGCCCGTGATGGTGCCGGTCGCCGTTACGGTCGTGGCATTGACCGTGCCGATATTGCCCGTCGTGGCGGTGAGGCCGTTCACGCCCGTGATATTGCCGCCGCTGATGGAGGCGGTGCCGTCGGTGAGTGTGCCGCCCCGAACCGTGCCGGCCGCCGTCAAAGAGGTCAATGAGAGATTTTGAGTGGTCGAAAGGGTGCCTCCGGCATCGGAGACGACGACGCCCGCGCCGGTCGCGGAGAGGCCCGCGAAGGTATAGGTGTTCGAGCTATTGCCGATGGAGACCTGGTTCGCCGCAGAGGTGACGACGCCATTGCCGATGGCGATGTCGTTGCCGAAGCTCGCATTCGCATTCGTGCCGATGGAGATCGTGTTGCTGCCCGCCAGCGGCAATAAAAACGTACCGCTTCCCGCGCCGTAGCCCAGAGCGATGTTGTTTGAGCCGCTGACAAATATGCCCGCGTTAGGTCCGCTCGCATTGTTATAGTTGCCGCTGACAACTGTGCCCGCGTTATACCCGCTCGCGCCATTATAGTTGCCGCTTACATATTGACCCGCTTGGTATCCGCTCGCATTGTTGTACCAGCCGGTGGTGCTGTAGCCAGCGGAATACCCGCTTGCGTTGTTGTAGGAGCCGCTGACGCTGGTGCCAGCGTTATAACCGCTAGCATTGTTATAGGAGCCGGCGACGTAGGCGCCTGAATATGCCCCGCTCGCATTGTTATAGCTGCCGTTGACGGTGAAGCCCGCTCCATACCCGGCCGCATTGTTATAGACGCCGGTGACGGACTCACCTGCATAGGCGCCGAAGGCCTGATTATAGGCTCCAGACGAATTGGATCCCGCTTGGTATCCAACCGCCGTTGAGTAAGCGCCATATGCCAATGCGCCGCCGCCGCAGGCGACGCCCGTACCGCCTGTCCCGGATGTGGAGCCTTGGCTGCAGGTCGCGTCCTGCGCGAGCGCGGACGGCGCGAGCGCCAGGGAAAAAGCGGCGCCGCAGGCGCAGCAGAGGATCAAGCCGCGAACCGGACGCGGCGCGAGCGAAAATAGCATGTTTGCCCAACCCAAATCTTGAGTGCCCCACTCATCCGCCTTCACCGAGGCGGAAAGCGGTAAAACGCTACACTGATTCGCCAGCACGTCAGGCAAGGCCGTTGACGTGTCCTAATTTCATTTTGAGTTGTGGTATCAATACAACCTTAAAAAAGCTTTGCGTTTATTAGGAATTTAGCGTGTAGGCCCCGCTTCTAACCTGTGCAAACCCTGTTCGGTTGGTGTGTGAGCTTTGTACGATACTCCAGCCCCCGGCTAACGGACGTTATTCGTGCTGTGTGCGATTCGCAGCCTGAACGTCATCGGGAGTTGTGCCCCTTCATAACCGGCGTCATCGCCAGCCTCTTGTGCGGATCGCGCGCCCGCGCTAATGCTTCGCTTTAAGCCCCCAAAACCGAAAACAAACATGGCCAACAAGATGTGGGGCGGGCGCTTCGAGACGAAGCCCGCCGAGATTATGGAGGAGATCAACGCCTCCCTATCCTTCGACCGGCGTTTTTACGCCGAAGATATCCGCGCGAGCCAGGCCCATGCGAACATGCTCTGCGCCTGCGGCATCCTCACAGACGAGGAGGCCGAAGCCATCGTCAATGGGCTTGGCGCCGTGCGCGAGGAGATCGCGGAAGGCCGCTTCGAGTTCCGCCGCGAATATGAGGACATCCACATGGCGGTGGAAGCGCGGCTCAAGGAGCTGATCGGCCCCGTGGCGGGCAAGCTTCACACCGCGCGTTCGCGCAACGATCAGGTTGCCACCGATTTCAGGCTCTATGTCCGGGGCGCGATCGATCATCTCGATGGCCAGATCGCGGCCCTGCAGCTGGCGCTTGCGCGAAAGGCGGAAGCCCATGCGGCGACGCTGATGCCGGGCTTCACGCATATGCAAACCGCCCAGCCCGTCACCTTCGGCCATCATTGCCTCGCCTATGTCGAGATGCTGGCGCGGGATCGCGGCCGGTTCGCCGATGCGAGGAGGCGCGTGAACGAATCGCCGCTTGGCGCGGCCGCGCTGGCCGGCACATCGTTTCCCATCGACCGGCATATGACCGCGGCCGAGCTTGGCTTCGAGCGGCCCATGGCGAACTCGCTTGACGCAGTCTCGGCGCGCGACTTCGCGCTCGAAACGCTTAGCTCGGCGGCCATCTGCGCCACGAATCTGTCGCGGCTCGCCGAGGAGATCGTGGTCTGGTTTAGCGCCGGGTTCGGCTTCATACGGTTGAGCGACCGCTTCACCACCGGCTCCTCGATTATGCCGCAAAAGCGCAATCCGGACGCGGCCGAGCTCGTGCGCGCGAAAGCGGGACGCATTGCCGGCGGGTTCGCCGCGCTGCTCATCGTCATGAAAGGCCTGCCGCTCGCCTATTCAAAAGATATGCAGGAGGACAAGGAAGCCATGTTCTCCGCCGTCGACGCTCTGTCGCTGGGGCTCGCCGCTATGACAGGGATGATCGAGGATATGGAGCCCGATACGGCGAAAATGCGCGCGGCCGCCTCGCTTGGCTTCTCGACCGCCACCGATCTTGCCGATTGGCTCGTGATGCACGCCAAGCTTCCATTCCGCGAAGCCCATCACGCGACGGGCCGCATCGTCAAGGCCGCCGAGAAGGCTGGCGTGGATCTCGCGCATCTTCCGCTCGCCGCCATGAAAAAGATCGAGCCGCGCATCGATGCGAGCGTTTTCGCGGTGCTCGATATCGAGAAATCCGCCGCGAGCAGGCGCAGCTTTGGGGGCACAGCGCCGGAAAATGTGCGCGAGGCTGCGAAAATTTGGCTGAAGATACTGGAGTCCGGGCAAAGTTCAGGCTAAGAGGATGTACTGGCAAGGTTCCGGCTGCGCCGCCAACGGGGAAAATATGGCTCGCATCGCGCGTAATTTGGTATTGGCTTTGAGCGTCGCGCTCGTTCTTGCCGCTTGCGGCCGGAGAAGCGACTTGCAAAAGCCCCTGCCGCCTCCAGATGTTCCGAAGGATGCAGGCGGCAAATCGGCGGATCCGAACCGCCCGTTCATCCTGGACCCGCTTCTGCGCTAAACACCGGGCGTTCGCTCGAATGCATTATTTCGACTACCGGAACGGCATTCTGCATGCGGAGGACGTCGCGCTTGACAGTATCGAGCGCGCCGTTGGCACGCCGTTCTATTGCTATTCCTCGGCAACGATCGAGCGCCATTACCGCGTCTTCTCTGAGGCGTTTGCGCCGTGCGACACGCTCGTGTGCTATTCGATCAAGGCCAATTCCAACCTTTCGGTCATTCGCGCGCTCGCTAAGCTAGGCTCCGGCGCGGACGTCGTTTCGGAGGGCGAGATCCACCGCGCGCTAGCTGCCGGCGTGCCTCCTGAAAAGATCGTATTTTCCGGGGTCGGTAAGACGCAAGCCGAGATGGCCTTTGCACTCGATGCCGGCATTTTCGGCTTCAACGTCGAGTCCGAGGCCGAGCTTAGGGCGCTGAGCGAAGTGGCGAGCCAGCGCGGCGCTGTGGCTAGAATCGCGGTTCGCATCAATCCGGATGTAGACGCGAAGACCCACGCCAAGATCGCGACTGGAAAGTCCGAGCATAAGTTCGGCATCGGCTGGCGCGAGGCGCCTCAACTTTACGCGCTCGCCCGGACCCTCCCCGGCCTATCGGTTGAGGGCGTGCACATGCACATCGGTAGCCAAATCACCAGCATCGAACCGTTCAAGTACGCATTCGAACTTTTGGCCAGCCTCGTGGAGGATCTGCGCCGCGACGGCCACGCGATCTCGTTTGTGAATTTGGGCGGCGGCCTTGGCATCCCCTATCGCTGGGATCAGGACGTCCCGCCGCTACCCCAGCACTACGCCGAGGTGGCCGTTGCGGTTGCGAACCGCCTTGGAACGAAGCTGCTCTTCGAGCCCGGCCGCGTCATCATGGGCAACGCCGGCATTCTTGTGACGAAGGTGATCTACCTGAAGCGCAACGCCGGCAAGCTGTTCGTCATCACAGACGCTGGCATGAACGATCTCGTCCGGCCGACGCTTTACGACGCCTATCACGATATCTGGCCCGTACGCGAAGCGCTCCGGCACAGCAAATTGACACGCGCCGACGTCGTCGGACCGGTCTGCGAAACAGGTGACTTTATCGCCAAGGACCGCCTGGTGCCGGAACTCTCCGCCGGGGATCTGCTCGCGATCATGACGGCGGGAGCTTACGGGGCCGTGCAGGCCTCGGCCTACAATTCGCGCCGGCTGGTGCCCGAGGTTCTCGTCAAGGGCGCCGCCTATGCCGTCGTGCGGCCGCGACCCTCCTATGAGGATATGCTGAAGGCAGAGATTGTCGCGCCCTGGCTCCGCTAAGCAGCTTGAAAACGTGCAACGCCGTTGCAGTTAGCGGCGTTTCTGTTTCGCGGGCAGCCAGGTAGCGGGGGCGCGTCGCGGACGATAGGAAGGGCCGCTTTCCAGCCGCCTTTTTCCTAGGTATATGCAGGTATGGAGGTAAGCGGCAGTGGACAGCCGCAACGGTCCCTACTACATTCGCGCGGCATCGAAAGTTAGGACAAGACAATGGGCTATAATGTCGCCGTCGTCGGCGCCACGGGCAATGTGGGCCGCGAAATGCTGAATATCCTCGACGAGCGCGAATTCCCGGTGAAAGAGGTTTTCGCGATTGCTTCGCGCCGCTCGACTGGCGTGGAAGTTTCGTTCGGCGACAAAACGCTCAAATGCCAGGATCTGGAGACGTTCGATTTTTCGAAATGCGATTTCGCGCTGATGTCGGCGGGCGGCGAGGCGTCGAAGCAATGGTCGCCGAAGATCGGCAAGACGGGCTGCGTCGTCATCGATAATTCGAGCGCCTGGCGCTACGACATGGACGTGCCGCTGATCGTACCGGAGGTGAATGCCGATGCGGTTGTTGGCTTCAGGAAGAAAAACATCATCGCCAATCCCAATTGCTCGACCGCTCAGCTTGTGGTGGCATTAAAGCCGCTACACGACGCGGCCACGATCAAGCGTGTCGTCGTCTCCACCTATCAGTCCGTGTCGGGCGCTGGCAAGGAGGCGATGGACGAGCTTTGGAACCAGACCAAGGGCATCTTCGTCACCGACACGCCAACCCCTGAAGTCTTTACCAAGCAGATCGCCTTCAACGTGATCCCCCATATCGACAAGTTCATGGAGGACGGATCGACGAAGGAGGAATGGAAGATGATGGCCGAGACCAAAAAAATCCTCGACCCCAAGATCAAGCTGACGGCGACGTGCGTGCGCGTGCCGGTATTCGTCGGCCATTCCGAGGCGGTCAACATCGAGTTCGAGCAACCAATCTCGGTGAAGGAGGCGCGCGATATCCTGCGCGAGGCGCCGGGTCTCTTGGTCGTCGATAAGCGCGAGGACGGCGGCTATATTACGCCCATCGAATGCGTGGGTGACTATGCGACCTATGTGAGCCGCATCCGCGAGGACCCGACGGTGGAGAACGGCTTGAATATGTGGATCGTCTCCGACAATCTGCGCAAGGGCGCCGCGCTCAACACGGTTCAGATCGCCGAGACGCTCATCAATCGCGGGCTGGTCAAACCACGGAAGGCGGCTTAGACCGCCCTCGCTACGGAGGAGGTTTGGAGCTATGAACCATTCACACTTGGACGAGGCATCGAGGGTGCTGCCCCATGGCATGCGGTCCCGGCTTGAAGAAAAAGCGCGGGCAGAAGGCGCCACAGCACTTTTCATTTTCGGGTCGCGTGCACGGGGCGACAACCGCCCCGATAGCGATCTCGATGTCTTTGTCGACTACGACCGGACTATTAAAGGGCGCTTTTCATTAATCGAGCTGGCGGCCATAAAAGACATGATCGAAGAAGCAACCCAGCTTGAAGTCCACATTACGACCCGTAACAGCTTGGATCCAGAAATGCGCGGCCGCATAGAGGCGGAAGCCCTTCGCTTATTTTGATATGAAAGCGCCTGCTGCTCCCCTCCGGCATATTATGAAAGCGATCCAGGGGATCGAGGAGACTCTTGCAGGCCGGAATTACGACGATTTCAAACGCGAGTGGGCTATCAAGCACGCCGTCGAGCGGGGCATCGAAATCATATCGGAAGCGAGCCGGCGCCTGCCGGATGAAGCTTTGGCTTCCGAGCCCGATCTCCCGTGGAAGCAGATCAAAGGCATCGGCAATATTCTGCGTCACGAATATCACGACATTTCGGACGACATCGTTTGGGATATCGTTTTACACGAAATCCCAAGATTAAAGGCCTCTGTCGAACGATTGCTGCAAGAAAATGAGGACCCAGCGTGAGTGCGCAAGCATCGCTCACTCGGCGGGCAACACGGCGAGCTTGATGGAATTTGCAGCGGCGCCGCTGACCTGAATTATGACGGGGCCTGGCTCCAGCTCGAACCGCACGCTTTTGCGGATATCAACGCAATCGCGCTTGCCCGTATGCGCCGTCGAGGCCACGGCTTTGCCATTTTGGATCACGTCGATCCAGGCCTCGGCGGATGCCGTGATCTGATACGTGCCCGCTTTAGGCAGGTTTGCGAAAATTATCACGCCGCCATAGCTGTCAGCCGTTTTGGGCTGGCGCGCCGGCGGCAGAACGAAAGGCACCGTTGCGTAGGGTTGCAACTCCAGCGTAACGCCACGATCGAAGCTGCCGAGCGAGGTCCCCGAGGGGACCGTCTTTAAATCCGCGGCGGCGAACAGCACCTGCTCGCGCTTGACCGGCCAAGCGAACTGCTCGCAGGCCGGTTTGTCCTGAGCAGCCACGGCCCCTGCCCCCGCAAAGGCAAGCCCAGCCAGCACGGCGGCAAGTGCCACGCTCCAGCCCTTAGCGGACAGCGACCATAACATCCGAGGACTTAATGACGGCGGAGGCTTCCATCCCTTCCTTCAGCTTAAGGTCGTCGACCGATTCGTTTGTAATCGACGCAGTTATCGTCGTGCCATTCACGTCGATGAGAACATGAGCCGTTGTGGTGCCCTTGGTCACTTTCGTGATCTTGCCTTTGAGCACATTCCTTGCACTGAGCTTCATTTGAGCCTCCGAATCGCTAGCCAGCGATTGAAAATAGCCTCTTGGCCCGTCCTTGTCACACATAGAAGTCGACGCGGGAAATCTCGAACGCTATATACGCACAGATATACCATATTGAACAATAGGAAGAACCAATGAGCTTTCGGCCGCGCCTTACGATCTTCCTTGCCGGCGCTCTCGTCTTTGCCATCTCGACCTGCCATCCGGGGGCCTTCGCCCAAGACAGCGCTTCCGGCGCTCCCGTTATAATTTTCGCCGCGGCGAGCTTGAAGAACGCACTCGATGGCGTTTCCGCCGCTTGGCAGAAGGAGACGGGGAATTCAGCGAAAATAAGTTACGCAGCGAGCTCCACGCTCGCAAAGCAGATCGAGCAGGACGCGCCCGCGCAGATCTTCATTTCCGCCGATGAAGACTGGATGAATTATGTGGACGGCAAAGGCCTGATGAAGCCGGAGACACGGTCCGATCTGCTCGGCAACAAGCTTGTGCTCGTCGCGCCGAAGGAAAGCACTGTCGCATTGGATTTGAAGCCGGGCGCCGCTCTCGCCAGCGCTTTGGGCGGCGGACGCTTGGCCATGGGCAACACCGATAGCGTACCGGCCGGCAAGTACGGCAAAGCCGCGCTTGAGAAACTTGGCCTTTGGGCGAGCGTCTCCGGCAGGCTAGCGCAGGCCGAAAGCGTCCGCGCGGCGCTGCTTCTTGTCTCGCGCGGTGAGGCTCCGCTCGGTGTGGTCTACCGGACCGACGCGGCGTCCGATCCCAGTGTGAAGGTCGTTGCGGCATTTCCCGCCGGCTCGCATCCGCCGATTATCTATCCCATCGCGCTCACAGTAAAGGCGAGCCCAGTCGCGGCGGCTTTCCTCGACTATATAAAATCGGCGAAGGCCGCGCCCTTCTTCGAGGCGCAAGGCTTCACGGTGTTAGCGGAGAGATGACATTGGATGGATGGTGGACGCTCAGCGCCGACGAGCTGACGGCGATCAAGCTTAGCCTTTTGGTTGCCACCGTGGCGATGATAGCGAGCCTTCCCTTTGGACTGGCTATCTCCATGCTGCTGGCGCGGCGCAATTTTTGGGGCAAATCCGTGCTGAACGGCATTGTGCATTTGCCGCTTGTAATGCCGCCTGTCGTCACCGGTTATTTGCTTCTCATCACCTTCGGCAGGAAGGGGCCGGTGGGAGCCTTCCTGGACCAGCACTTCGGCATTGTCTTCTCGTTCAGGTGGACGGGGGCCGCGCTCGCCTGTGCGCTCATGGGCTTTCCGCTGATGGTGCGCGCGATCCGGCTTTCGGTCGAGAGCGTCGACAAGAGGCTCGAAGCCGCCGCCGGAACACTCGGCGCCAGCCCCATCTGGGTCTTTCTCACCATTACGCTTCCGCTGATCGTGCCGGGCATCGCCGCGGGAATGATCCTTTCCTTCGCCCGGTCCATGGGCGAGTTCGGCGCGACGATAACCTTCGTTTCGAACATTCCCGGCGAAACCCAAACGCTGCCCTCCGCGATCTACACGCTCACCCAGGTTCCGGGCGGCGACGCGGGCGCGCTGCGGCTCACCGCAATCTCCGTCATCATTTCAATGGCCGCGTTGCTGCTGTCGGAGCTTGTTGCGCGCAGGGCAGGCCGCAGCCTTCGTCCCGCAACATGATCGAGGTCGACGTCACCCACCGTCTGGGCGCCTTTACGCTCGATGCCAAATTCGCCGCAAGCGGACGGCTCATCGCATTGTTCGGGCATTCCGGCTCGGGCAAGACCACGCTCATCAACATTATAGCGGGTTTGATCCGGCCGGAGCGCGGGCGCGTGGCCATCGACGGAACAGTGCTGGCCGACACGGCGCGCGGCGTTTTCCTGCCGCCGCACAGGCGCAAGCTCGGCACCGTGTTTCAGGAAGGGCGCCTCTTTCCTCATTTGAATGTCCGGCAAAACCTCCTGTACGGGGCTTGGTTCGCCCGCACCGCCCGGGATGAAGCCAATACAAACCTGTCTCGCGTCGCGGACCTCCTCGGCATCGAGAACCTTTTGAGCCGGTATCCAAGCCGCCTCTCAGGGGGCGAAAAGCAGCGCGCCGCCATCGGCCGCGCCCTTCTTGCCTCGCCCGAGCTGCTTTTGATGGACGAGCCGCTCGCCTCGCTCGACGAGCCGCGCAAGCTTGAAATCATGCCCTATCTCGAACGCCTGCGCGACGAGGCTCGCATTCCCATCATCTATGTCAGCCATTCAGTCGCGGAGGTGGCGCGGCTTTCCGATACGCTCGTCATCCTCGAGGCCGGCAAGGTCCGCGCAGCGGGCCCCACCGTGGAGCTGATGCAGCGCCTCGATCTGATCCCCGCAGCCGGGTCCGGTGAGGCAGGCGCACTGATCGAAGCTGTGGTTGAGAGCCACGACTATGCCTATGGCTTGACCTCGCTTGTTTCGCGTGCGGGAACCTGGCGGGTGCCGCTTCTGAAGGCTGGACAGGGCAGGACGGTGCGGATGCAGATCAAAGCGCGCGACGTGATGATCGCACTCGAACCTCCAGCAAGTGTAAGCGCCTTGAACGTGATCCCCGCCGTGGTCGCGGAGATCGGACCGATGGACGGGCCAGGCGTCGAGATCAAGCTCGATTGCAGCGGCGAAGCGCTTGTGGCAAGGCTCACGCGCTATTCGGTGGAACGGCTC
>JBKQOR010000252.1:0-29887 GCA_052145435.1 Rhodomicrobium sp.
GGGGGGGCGCATGGACTGTCTGAAATTTCAGCAGCTGATAGCGGTGCTAGGCGAACTGAACGAGGATCAGCGCCAAGCTGTGGCCGCCATTGTTTCCGGCCATGGGGAACTGGCCGAAGTAACCTCAGTGATCGAAGCCCGGTTCGCTACCGAGGTTTCTTGCCCCCATTGCCAGAGCACGGATGTGGGGTCGTGGGGCAGGGCCTGCGGCCTAAAGCGCTATCGCTGCCGGGAATGCCGCAAAAGCTTCAACGCCCTGACTGGAACGCCGCTGGCGCGGTTGCAAAAGCGGGGCGCCTGGAAAACCTACGCTCAAGCGGTCGCCGAGAGCGTGAGCGTGCGCAAGGCCGCGCAGCGAACGGGCGTTAGCGTGCCCACGGCGTTTCGCTGGCGGCACCGGTTTTTAACCCTTGCCAAAGACACCAAAGCCAAGACGGTGAGCGGCATTGTGGAAGCGGACGAAACGTTTTTTCTTAGGTCTTTCAAAGGGGCGCGGAAAATGAGCCGGGCGCCGCGCAAGCGGGGCGGGCCGGCCTCGAAACGGGGGGCGTCAGACGAACAGGTTCCGGTTCTGGTGCTGCGCGACCGCTCGGGCGCCACGGCCGATGACGTGCTCGAAAGCCTCAAGGTGGCCGAGATCTACCGGGTCCTCACGCCGGTTGTCGCCAAGGACACCGTGCTCGTCAGCGACGGCGCACCCGCCTATGCTTCTTTCGCCTTTGAGGCCGGTATCGGCCATGTGGGGCTAAGGGGCCGCCGCGGCGAACGCCGCCGGGGCGTCTTTCATATTCAGAACGTCAACGCCTATCACAGCCGCCTCAAAACCTGGATGCGCCGGTTTAATGGCGTGGCCACGAAATATCTCCCAAGCTATCTCGGCTGGCGCCGCATGTTCGAGCGCGAAGGTGACGGCATCACCGCCCAGCGCTGCCTCTTGGCGGCCTTGGCATGAACCGCAACAGCAGATGAAAACAGCGCCATTCAAAAAGTCCGTTAATTATATTTCTACTTCGCCATTAACCATAAAAAGGCGTACCAGGCTTGCCGGAGCACTTCGCCGCTGCGTAGAGTATCTTATTATATCAATGCGTTAGCGCGATTAAGATTTTGGCAAGGCGCTTTCTGCGACGATGTTGCCTTAAGAAAGCGGGCGGAGCAGCCATGACCGGTCTTGGCGATCCTAAACAGTGTAGCGCCGGATTTGTAGCCGGAAAGTATTCAACTTCATTCGCCGCGACGGCCCGGAGCGGCCTTGCGGCGCGGCGCAATTCGGGTAGAGTGGCGGCATGGCTATCATGAACTTGGGAAACAGAGCGTTAGACCGGACGACACAGGCCGCCGAGGGCATGGTGCGGCGGCGCTTCACCGTGGCCGAGCTGGAGGCCATGGTTGCGGCGGGCATCATAGATGAGGATGAGCGGATCGAGCTGATCGGCGGGGAGGTCGTTCCCATGTCGCCCAAGGGCAATCACGACGAGATTTTGAGAATCGCGCTGAATACATATTGGGTTAAACGCCTTCCAGATCGCTTTATGCTCGCACCGGAAACGACGTTCCGGCTTACGCCCGACACCTATCTCGAACCGGACTTTATTTTCTACGACAGGGCAGCGGGCATCCGGGGCCTTAAAGCGGAAACGGCCCATTTCGTAGTCGAGATCGCGGATACCAGTTACGCCTACGATATCGGGCGCAAGGCCGCGCTCTATGCGAGCTTTGGCATCCCGGAGCTGTGGGTCATTCATGCGGTCCGGCTGGAGACCCGCGTGCACCGAAATCCGTCGCTCACGGGCTACACTTCCATGATCGACCTCGCGTTGGATCAAGAGCTTGTGCCGGACTTCGCGCCGGAGCTTGCGGTCACGCTTTCGGAGCTTCAGCTCAACTAATACCAATCGCCAGAAGTCTTGACCAGCCCTGCCGTCGTCCCCGCGTAGGCGGGGACCCAGTAAGCGCTATGCTATGTCGCTGAGTCTACAATCCGTTACCGTCGAGAGTACTGGATTCCCGCCTTCGCGGGAATGACACTATTCGGGTCAGCACTTATGGCCTCTGGTATAAGCTCTATTTTCCAAGTCCGGCGGGCAGCGGCGGCAGTTTCATCCGGCCAATGCTGTCCTGGGTGAGCGAGCCGAAATACAGATATCCGTTCGGATGTTCGCGCACCGAGGTGACCGGGAAATAAGCGTCCGCGCCGTCATATTGCAGGTTGGCCACGAGCTTGCCCTCCGGATCGAAGGCAAGCGCGAAAGCTTGCGGCTTTATTGGCGGGGGCAAATAGCGAATTACGCGGATCAGCACCTTGCGCCAGAATGGATAGGGCGCGAGCAGGTCCGCGACGGGCGTGCGCGGCGCATAAAGCGCCACCCAGAAGCGATCGCTGCCGTTGAATGTGATGTTGTCGGGGAAGCCCGGCAAATTGTCCGCGAAAATATCCGAGGTTCCGGCCTTTTCGCCCTTCAGCCAGTAGCGGACGATGCGGTAGCTGCCGGTCTCGTTCACAAGCGCGAAAGCTTCGTCCGGCCCAAGTGCCACCCCGTTCGCGAACTGCATGCCCTTCAGCAGCACCTTTGCCTTGCCGGCGGCGAAATCGTAGACCAGGAAGCGGCCATGCGCCCCATGCTCCACGATGTCCTCGGTGGCATGAGGATAGCCGAACTTCCACGACGAGTCGGTGAAATAGGCCTTCGAGCCGTCCGCCGTGACCGCAAGGTCGTTGGTGAAACGGAACGGAATGCCCTCTGCGCCCGTGGCAAGCACGGCGATTCGCCCGTCTTCACTTACCTTCAAGAGCCCCTTCATGGCATCGCAAACGATCACGCTGCCATCGGGATGGATGAAGACGCCGAGCGGCCTGCCGCCGGTATTCGCGATCAGCGTATAGCCGGTGCCGTCCTCTTCGAAGCGCGCGATGCGCCCATCGTCTAGCCCTGTGTAAATCCGCCCTTGCGCGTCGAACGCAATCGCCTCCGGGCCTTTCCCGATGTTGCTGGCGATCCGCGTCACGGGTTTGAGCAGCTCGTTCTTCGCATAGGGACCGGTATCGGTCGAAGGTGCTGGCTGCGGCTGCCAGGCGACGGGCTGCACGCGAATGGGCGCTAAAAGCAGATAAGCGAAGACCGCAGCTAGAAAGGCGAGGAAATAAATAATAAGAAGACTGCGCATGGACGCTTCCTCAGATCCTAAAGAGAAGGCCCATTAGCACATTGCGATTGTGATGAGGAGTCTTGCGGCAGCGAAGGCTGCCTCATCGAGGCGGGGCATCGGTGCGGATGGCCCAGCGCAGGCGCGCGGAGCGGGCGCGGGGGTTTGCGGCGGTTTCGTCTTCGGAGGGTTCGATGCCGTGGCGGTCTTTTAGCTCGAAGGTGGGCGCGGGGCCGTGCGCTTCGGCGGGCAAATGGCGCGAGGTCCGCGGCCGCTTACCGGAACGGTCAGCGAAGAATTGCTTCACCATGCGGTCTTCGAGCGAGTGAAAGCTGACCACGGCGAGCCGGCCGCCGGGCTGCAAGATGCGTTCCGCGGCGGGCAGCGCGCGCTCGAGTTCGCCAAGCTCGCCGTTCACATAAAGGCGGAGCGCCTGAAACGTGCGCGTCGCCGGATGCTTCGGCTCGCCCGGCTTGTACCCCAGCACCCGCGCCACAAGGCCCGCGAGCTGGCCGGTTCGCTCAAAAGGCGCCGTCTCGCGATCCTTCACGATGGCCGCGGCGATGGCGCGCGAGCGGCGCTCCTCGCCAAGCTCGTACAAGATGTTGGCGATCTCGTCCTTTTCGAAGGTGTTGACCACATCGGCGGCGGAGAGGCCCTGCCCAGACATGCGCATATCGAGCGGGCCGTCGCGCATGAAAGAAAAGCCGCGTTCGGCCTCCTCGAGCTGCATGGACGAGACGCCGAGGTCGAGCACCACGCCGTCCACGCGGTCCCAGCCGATTGCAAGCGCCGCGTCCTCCATGAGCGAAAAGGGTGTCTCGGCGAGCTTCAGCCGTCCGCCAAAGGAAAGTTCGAGCCCGCGGCCAGCCGCAATGGCCGCGGGATCGCGGTCGAGTGCCAGCACACAGCAATCCGCCGCATCGAGGATCGCGCGTGTGTAGCCGCCCGCACCGTATGTGCCGTCAATGTAGCGTTCCGCCGCCCTCGGGCCGAGCGCTCTCAGCACCTCTTGGAGAAGGACTGGGATGTGACGGACCGGTCCGCCATCGGGAGGCTGGCCCTCTACCGGCCTCCCGCGATCCGTCACGTCCCGTTTGCCCCCTCGTTTGCGCCGCTTCATCAGCGGTTCCCCGCGCCGAGCTCTCTGCGAAGTGCGAGCGCTTGTTCGCGCGCGCCTTCGCGAAACTTTTCATAAGCTGCTGGTGCCCAGATTTGAAACTTGTTGCCAAAGCCAACGAAAACCGCTGTGTCCGTGATGCCTGCATGCTCGCGGAGCCGTTTTGGCAAAATGGTTCGTCCGTCTGGGTCCACTTTAAGCTTTTCGCATTCGCCGAAATAGACCAGCTCAAGGGCTTCGCGGAGCGGTGAGCCCGTGGGCTGGCGCCCGACGATACCTTTAATCTCTTCGACCAAACGCGTACCGCCAGCCTCGATCGTGGCGCAGTCGAGGTGCGGGTAGCAATGGATTTCGTCAGCGCCTTCTTGGGCGAGGACGGCGCGAAACGGCGCTGGGATGGCGACGCGTCCCCTTGGATCGATCTTGCTGTCAAAGCGCGAGGCAAATTCTTCCATCTCCCAAGCCTACGCTTCCGTCAAAACGCGCACACGGACGGCCGCGCACCGCAGTTGTCTTCTCAGCCTTCGGCCACGACCCAGTCGCACCCATAAAAACCCGGAAACCGAAATCGCATCAATTCAAGCTCGATCTTCATCTTTCCGCAACAAATCGTGCAATAATGTTACAATATGAGCATAGTATCGAAACTCTCGCCCACATTCCGGAATGGATCGGAGGGAGACACCTCGTGCGCAGTGGCCTTGCGCGACTAAAGCCTTTTATTCTCCCCCCGAATCGCCCCCTTCCGAACGGGCATTTATGGGATAGCATGGGTATTGATGGGCGTCAAGCGTCGCCTCGCTTTGCGCCCGCCGATTTTCGAGTAAAAGCCGGCGTGCGCACGCTTTGCGCCTTATCGCGGCGCGAGGGTGTAAGATTTGCTGGAGAATGAAATAGACGCCGCAGCCGCGCCCGCAGATCAATGCGGAAGGCGCCGCAGTCTAGCTATCGTTACGCTTGAGGAAAGCTTGGATGGCATCGGCGGTGTCTTGCGGCTTCTCTTCCTGGGGCATGTGACCGCAATGCGTGAAGATGGTGAACTCGGCGGAGCGGATTTCGTCGTGAAGCCTAAGCCCCAACGCAACTGGCACAACCTTGTCCTGCTCGCACCAGAGAATGAGCGTGGGGATTTTGATGGTCTTATAGCGCGCTGCGATCTCGTCGATATTGTCCGGAATGATTTTCTCGACGGTCTTCGCCAGGGCGTGCTTGGCTGCTGGAGAATAGAGGGTGTTCGCATACTCCGCGACATCTTGCGCAGTGATTTTATCGCGGTCGTAATAGGCGAGCCGCAAACCTTGGCCTGCCTGGACCTCGGGCGGCACAAGGGTCATGCTCACATCGCCTAGCATGGGCACTTGCAAAAGCCGGAAAAAAATCGGGATCGGCTGCCGGTACGCGATGGTGTCCACAAGCACGATATTGCGAATTCGGGGTTGCCGCTCCTGTTCCGCCTTGAGAGCGAGGCCAAGCGTTATGCCGCCTCCGAAGGAGTGTCCGATAATTGTTAGATCGTGGAGATTCTCCTGCTCGATGAAGGCTTGGACAACGTCCGTCTGATCCTGAATGCTGTAATGGTCGTCGAGAGGTTTGTCGGAAGCGCCAAAACCGCGCAGGTCTATCGCGATCACCCGGTGATTCTTGGCAAGCTCTGGCATGATGGCATGCCAAGTGTAGCTCGATGTGGCAAAGCCGTGCAGAAGAAGAATTGGGCGGCCCTGCCCCTTTTCGATCACCGCCAATCGCAGCGTTCCGGCTGGGGTTTTGACGGTTCTCAGCTGAACTTCGGAGTCATGGTTTGCCACGAAGGGAGCACACGACCCCAGCGCCATGGCAAGAACCACCATCCACCCAAGTATGAAACCGAGCCGCATTCGCCCCATTAGCCTGCACAACCTGTCCGTACTCTTCCTCCGGTTTGAGGGCCAAGGGGGGCATTTCTGTGGCGCAGCTTTTTTGCGCCATTCGGGGAAACACTTGTGCAAATTCGTTAATAGGCAATGCCAGCTCCCAGCGTCAATGCTAAACTTAAGCCAAATTTAGTTAGAGTTTTAGTGTGTGATGCGTCCTTTCCTCCGGCTCGCCCTTATTGCGCTTGCCTGCGTGCTGCCGGCAGTCGCCGTGCCGTGCTGGGCGGCCGATGATAATGCCTCAGGCCCCCGCTTCGAAACCTACGCCGGAGCGGATTACGATAGCCGCTCGGCAAGCCTGACAACAACCACGGTCTGGAGCCTCTTCGGCCCAATAACCCAGCCCGGGCTAAGGATCAAGCTCGACGCGCTTGCAGATGCCTACGGCGAAACCGGCGCAAGCGTTTTTTCTGGGAGCTTCCAAGCCGCCGATCTCAAAGGGGTCAGCGATGTTATGGCCGGCTACCTGTTCGAGCGCGACCCGGTTTGGATCAAGGTCTATGCGGGGGCTGCCTATCAGCTTCAGGCGCGGCTGATTTGGCAGGCAGGCCAGATCGTCAAGCAGGAAGCCTGGGGTGCCGCAGGCGCGGTCGAGGGCTACTGGCAGATCAGCGATCGTGTATGGGCCTCCGCCAGCGCGTCCTGGATGCAACCGGACAACACCGCGTCGCTTTACTCCCGCGCCGCTTACGAAATTTATCGCAGCATGGGTGGCCTTAGAATTTCAGCTGGAGCGGAAGCAGCGCTCACGGTAAGCAACGCGGACGACTTTAAAGAAGGAAAGGCTCTCGATCTCTATGACGACTACGTGAGGGGAGGCGCCCTCATTAATCTGCGCTACGGAGCGAACGATTTCACCCTGTCGGGCGGGATGTCGCAAGCGCGCGGCGAAGCGGCGTGGTGCCCTTACGCAACTGTGCGCTTTGGCAGGCAATTCTAGAGTGCGTCCGCAAAAGTGTGATACGGAATCCGGTTGATTGGTTCACCTACCGGTGTCATCCCGGGACTTGATTACCCCGATGTTTCCGCTGTGGCGTTTGAGTCCGGCTTAAGCATTTCCGCGGCGTCATTCCCGCGAAGGCGGGAATCCATTTCTATCGTAGGAACAATAGGTCAGCATGGATCCCCGCCTACGCGGGGACGACGCTGCGGCGAAAGATTCATGGCAGCGGAAACATTGGGGTAATCAAGTCGCAGAAATGCCGAAGGCATTATCCGGGTTCGTTGCAAATGCCGGCGCCTTTTAAGATCCCGGATACGGCACAAACGCCGTTTCGGGATGACGGGTGCGGAACTACTCAACCGGATTGGGTACAAGAGCGGCCTGCCGGTACAGATTAGTTCGACAGGCTGGGCTTTCTGGAGGGCGCGAAATTTAGAGCCGCTACCGTCCCCGACAGCACAATATCGGCGGAATTTGGCGGCGTTCCGGGTAAGGCAGCCGGCGGCGCCTCTGCCTCGCCATCCGGTTTTATCGACAGCGTTCCACTAACCGCGTTGCCGGGCGAAGCGATATAAAGCGCCCCGCCGATATGGCCGGCTGCGCTCTCCGCATCGATTTTCAGCGCGATACCGCCCGGCCCTGCTGTTCCATCGATGCTTGCGGCGGTGAACGGAAACGAGCTTGAGCTTGCTCCCCAAAAAAGTTCCTCGCGTGCAAAGGCTTCGCTAACGCGGCGGGACATCTCACCATCGAGCGTGCCGCCGGCTGGAAAGTTGATCGCAAAACTGCCTGTAACGGCTCGTCCTTCCCGGTTAGGCGGCGGATTTTGAAAGGGGATATCGAGCGCAAGGCGAATTGTCACGGGGCCCGAGACGCTGGAAGGCCACCCCAATTCCTCTGTCAGAGTTAGCGAATCGAGCCTTGTTCCGCCTGCGTTTAGATTGAGCGTCTCAGGATGAGCGGGATCGTAATCGAGCCTTCCGGTTATCTTTCCGCCGAAAAGCTGCAGCTCCGCTATGTCGATGCTAAAGCGGTTGGGCCGGGAGGTGAGCGCCAGTGCGAGCGGCCCAGCCTCGTAAGGCCCTGCCTGGAAACGCTCGGCGGAAATTCGCATATCGAGATCGAGACTCGCGTCCCTGCCGGAATGAGCGAGGATTAGGGTTCGAAGCGGCTCGGTAAGCTTGCCGCTTTCCCCGTCGCTTTCGTGCCCGTTGTACATCCAATCCAGCCGGTCATATGCAAGGGTGCCTTCCAGCAAAGCGCGGCCGGAGCGCACGGCGAGCGCCAGCGAGCCCTTGGCCTCATGATCGCCAAAGGCGATGGCCGCGCGGTCCAGGGAGGCGCGCGCGCCTGTCCAGATCAAATCTCCCGCAAGGGAAACGCCATGCCCCCGCTCCCACGGAGCGATGGTTTCCGTTATTTTCTCCGAGGCCGGGTGGTCCGCGGAGGCCTTAATCCGCAGAACGCCTCGCGCTGTTTCCTCCGCGCGGCTGAGATTGCCATGGAAGTACGCTTCAAAGCCGTGGTCTTGCAAAAGGAAGGTGAAAAACGAGGTATTCGCGCCGTGCAGTCTGGCCGGTACTTGCCGGGATGCCTTTGTTTGCTCTTTGTCGAGCCTGATCCTCTGCACCGTCACACGCGAATATGCGCGGCGGGCTCCTTCGGCGGTGAAAAACGTGCAATCGCGCAGCTCCAGCCGCGTGAAGCGGCTCAGATCCGCGAAAGCGACGGTGGCGCCGGCGGTTTCAAGCCCAGAAAACGGTAGCTTGGACTTGGGCTCACGGCGATTGAAAACCACACGGGGCGCTTCAACCACGACTTTCTTGAATTCGATTCGCCCCCAAAGCAATGACCGCACTCTGAGAAGGGCGGTGACCGATTTCGCCTCTATTTTGGCTATGGGCGAAAGCCGTGGCGTGCTCGCGAATTTCACGCCGTTGGCTTCGATGGAAAGAGAAGTGAAGCTTGCGATGCGAAGCGGCCCGTGCACGGTTACAGGCCCGCCACTCCACGCCGTTAGACTGCGTATCAAGCCATCGTGAACGGCCCGGTCTTCGATCAGGAAGGGAAGAGCGGATGCGAAAACGCCGGCGGCGATCGCTGAAACGGCCGCCGCAAGAGCGAGCCACCGGAGCGCGTATCGAAACTTTTTAGCGATTTCGTACATTCTTCACAAAATTCACGGGTAGACAGCGGCACCGAAGCTGCCGAAAATCTTTAGCATGGGAACCTTCCGCATCGCCCGGATTGGTGAGTGTTAAGGTTTAGGAGCTTTTTTGGGCGGTGGCGAGTCCTTACTCTGGAGCTTTCACATGAAAACAGCACCATTATGGTCGCCTGCCCCTGCAATGTTGGAAAACTCGCGCATGGCTCAGTTCATGGCGGAAATCAATGCGGCGTTCGGAACGAGTTACAGCTCGTTTGCGGATCTGCACGAATTCTCCGTCCGCGAAACCGAAGCTTTCTGGTCGAAGGCTTGGGACTTCTTTGGCGTCATTGGCGATCGCGGCAGCGGTCCGGTCTTTACGCCGGGCGAGCGTTTCGAGGATGCAAGGTTTTTCGAAGGTGCGCGGCTGAGCTACGCCGAAAACCTCTTACGCAAAAACGGCGATAGCCCCGCGCTGATTTTCTGGGGCGAAAATAAAGTTAAGAGGACTCTGAGCTGGGCTGGATTGCATGAGGCGGTGAGCCGCGCACAGCAAGCCTTGCGCGCTCAAGGCGTTCGCGAGGGCGACCGGGTTGCCGCGCTCATGCCGAATATGCCGGAGGCAATCGTTGGCCTGCTCGCGGCCACATCCTTGGGCGCCATCTGGTCGAGCGCTTCGCCGGATTTTGGCGTGGGCGGCGTCCTCGACCGCTTCGGCCAAATCGAGCCGAGGGTGCTCATCGCCTGCGACGGCTATTATTATAACGGCAAGACCATTCACGTTGGGGACAAGGTCTGCGAAATCGTCGAGAAAATCCCGAGCATCGAGCGCGCGCTCATCGTGCCGTATCTCGGGGATCTGGAGCCGATCTTAAAACGCTCCAGTAAAGCGCAATCTTGGGACGAGGCGCTTGGCGCCTTCGAGGCTAAGCCTGTCGAGTTCGTGCGGCTTCCCTTCGCGCACCCCGTCTATATTCTCTATTCGTCAGGCACCACGGGTACGCCGAAGTGCATCGTTCACTCTGCCGGCGGCGTGCTCATTCAGCATATGAAGGAGCATCAGCTTCATTGCGACATTCGCGATGGCGAGCGGCTTTTCTACTTCACGACCTTGGGCTGGATGATGTGGAACTGGCTCGCGGGCGGCCTTGCAAGCGGCGCGACGCTCGTGCTCTACGATGGCTCGCCTTTCCATCCGGGCGGCCACATTCTTTTCGATTATGCCGATGAAGCCCGGATCAACGTGTTCGGCACATCCGCGAAATGGATCGACTCTGTCAAGAAGGTTGGGCTTCGCCCGCGCGATACCCATAATCTTTCATCGGTGCGGATGATAACGTCGACTGGCTCGCCGCTGGCACCGGAGAGCTTCGATTTCGTTTACGACGCCATCAAGCCGGATGTGCAGCTTGCCTCCATTGCCGGCGGCACCGACATCTGCTCGTGTTTCGTGCTTGGGAACCCGCTCTCTCCAGTCTATAGGGGCGAAATTCAAGGCCCAGGTCTCGGCATGGCGATCGATGTTTTCGACGATGCGGGCCAGCATATGCCCTCCGGCAAGGGCGAGCTCGTCTGCACCAAGCCTTTTCCCTCCATGCCCGTGGCGTTCTGGAGCGACTCCGGCGGGAAGAAATACCACAACGCCTATTTCGAGCGTTTTCCGGGCGTCTGGCATCACGGCGACTTCGCCGAATGGAGCGGGCATGGCGGGATAGTCATCCAAGGCCGCTCAGACGCGACGCTCAATCCGGGCGGCGTGCGCATCGGGACGGCGGAAATCTACCGCCAGGTGGAGCAGCTCGAAGAGGTGAGGGAAGCCATCGTCATTGGGCAGGACTGGGATAACGACGTGCGCGTCGTGCTTTTCGTCGTGCTCCGCGAGGGGCTGTCCATCGACGATGAGTTGCGCCAGAAGATCAAAGCTAAGATCCGGTCGGGCGCGAGCCCGCGCCACGTACCTGCCCTTATTCTCCAGGTCCCAGACATCCCGCGCACAAAATCCGGGAAGATAACGGAGATCGCCGTCCGCGACATCGTGCACGGCCGGGAGGTCAAGAATAAAGAGGCCCTCGCCAATCCTCAGGCGCTCGACTACTATCAAGATCTTGAAGAGCTACATCGCTAGAAGTCCCCTCACTCTGTCTCTCTCCCCAAGGGAAGAGAGGACGCCTGAAACTCCCTTGCCGCTCGGAGAGAGGGGCGCAGCAAACTCCCTCTCCCTATCCGCATTCGCTTGCGAATGCGGATACTTGGAGTGGCAAGCTCGCCAAGGCGAGCTTGCTGGGAGAGGGCTGGGGCAAGGGGGGAGTCACACGAGCATTCCATGATCTCACCCATCGGGCTCACTCAAGAGCTTGTCCGTTTCGAGACGATCAACCCGCCGGGGAACGAAACACCCTGCGCGAGGCATCTCGGCCGCATTTTGGAAGCAGCGGGTTTCCAAACTCAATATGTCGAAATGGGTGCCAACCGGGAGAACCTCATCGCGCGGATCGGAGGGCGTGGCGGCCAGCTGCCGCTCGCCTTTACAGGGCATACCGACGTCGTGCCGCTTGGCGCAGCACCTTGGAGCGTCGAGCCATTCGGCGCCGGAATTGCGGAGGGCAGGATTTACGGCCGGGGCAGCAGCGACATGAAGTGCGGCGTGGCGGCCTTCGTTTCCGCTGCGGTCAAGCTCGCGGCCAGGCTTTCTAGCACCGCTGGCGTCGCTTTCGTCATCACCGCTGGCGAGGAACGCGGCTGCGAGGGCGCTAAGTTCCTGGTCCGTCAGGGAGTTCTACCGCACGCCGGTGCCCTAGTCGTGGCCGAACCCACGGCAAACCGGTTGCTTGCCGGTCATAAAGGCGTGTTTTGGCTCGAAGCCATGGCGACGGGCGTTACTGCGCATGGATCGATGCCCGAAGAAGGCGTCAACGCGGTTTATAAGGCAGCGCGCGCGGCGCTTGCGCTCGCCGGTGTCGACTTTTCCGGCGATGCGCATCCCGTGCTCGGGCGGCCAACGCTGAATGTGGGCTGGCTGCACGGCGGACTGAACATCAACTCCGTGCCGGACGAAGCCCGCCTAGGGCTGGACGTGCGGATCGTGCCGGGAATCGACCCGGAGGAATTGCTTCGCCGCTTTAAGAAGGCAACCGCTGGCGAAGTGACATTTGAGGTCAAAGGCGCCTCGGACCCGGTTTGGACCGATCCGGGCGATCCATTTGTCGCCAGTGTTGCGGCTATCGTCCGGTCCGTGACGGGAAACGCTACCTCGATAGGAGGCGCGAGCTATTTCACCGACGCCGCTCCGCTGAAACCGGGAATGGGCGATCCGCCCACCATCATCCTTGGACCTGGCGAGCCGGGGCAAGCCCATCAAACCAATGAGTATTGCACCATTGCCCGCGTCGAGGAGGCCGAGGCAATTTATACGGAAATCATCGCGCGGTGGTGCAAACTATAGCGGTACGGATCGCTGGTCTCATACCAAGCGCCGGAAGTCTTGACCGCTCCACGTGTCGTCCCCGCGCAGGCGTGGACCCAGTAAACACAGCTCTCTGCCGTCGATTTCGCAGTTCTTTAACGTCCCGATTACTGGATTCCAGCCTTCGCGGGAATGACACTACATGGGTCACCAGCAATGACCCTTGGTATCACTTGGAAGGCCGGCGCCAGACGATCGCCGCCCCATCTGCAGTCAAGCCTTGCCCATGCGATCCCAAAACGCTTTGATCTTGTTGAGGAAGCCTACAGTCTCGGGGTGCGTGGAATCGGTGGAAGCCTTCTCGAATTCCTTGAGAAGGTCCCTTTGCTTGCGCGACAAATTTTGCGGCGTCTCCACCTCGACCTGAACGTAAAGGTCGCCCGCAAGCTTCGACCGCAGCACAGGCATCCCCTTTCCGCGCAGGCGGAATTGCTTGCCGGTTTCGGTGCCCTCCGGCACTTTGACGCGGGCGCGGCCGCCATCGATGGTGGGCACCTCTATCTGTCCGCCAAGCGCGGCGGTCGTCATGGTGATGGGCACGCGGCAGAAAAGGTCCGCGCCGTCGCGCTGGAAAATGTCGTCGGGAAGAATCGACAAAAAGATATAGAGGTCACCGGCAGGCCCCCCCCGGATGCCCGCCTCGCCTTCGCCGGCGAGCCGGATACGCGTCGAGTCCTCGACGCCCGCGGGAATGTTTACGGACAGAACGCGCTCACGCGTAACCCGGCCGCTTCCCGAGCAAACCTGACACGGCTTCTGAATGATCTCGCCGCGCCCCTGGCATGTCATGCAGGTACGCTCGATGGTGAAAAAGCCCTGGCTAGCCCGCACCTTGCCAAATCCCTGGCATGTCGGGCAGGTTATTGGGCTAGAACCGGCTTCCGCCCCCGCTCCTCCGCAGGCATCGCATGTCACAGACGCCGGAACGCGTATTTGCGCGGCTTTGCCCGCAAACGCGTCGGCGAGCGTGATCTCCATATTGTATTTGAGGTCCGAGCCGCGCTCCTTGGAGCTGCGCCCGCGCGTGCGCCGCCCGCCCATGAACTCGCCGAAAAGATCGTCGAAAATCTCGGACATTGAAGCCGAAAAATCGTTGCCGAATCCGTAGCCGGCACCGTTCGCGCCGGCCCCTTCGAAAGCGGCGTGACCGAACTGATCGTAAGCCGCGCGCTTTTGCGGATCCTTAAGAGCCTCGTAGGCTTCGTTGACTTCTTTGAAATTGACCTCGGCCGAGGTATTTCCTGGATTGCGGTCCGGGTGATATTCCTTCGCGAGCCGCCGGAAAGCGCTTTTGATTTCGTGATCGACTGCGCCCTTTTTCAGGCCGAGCACCTCGTAGTAATCGCGCTTCATGGTCTGTTTCTGAGATCCTTCGACATGCAAGGTTACCCGCCTGCAAGTTCAGCTTAGGCTTCCAAAGCACACATAAGACATCGCGCGCCGCCATCCAAGCCGCGCGCGAAAAAAGGAAGAGCTTGAAAGCTCTTCCTTCATGCGATCTTAGGCGGACTTTTTCTTGCCCTCGTCGTCCTTGACTTCTTCGAATTCCGCATCGACGACGCCATCGGACGGCGCCGAGGTTCCGCCTTGGCCAGCGCCGCCGCCCGCCGCCTGTGCGGAATCGGCACCGCCGCCAGATTGCCGGTAAAGCGCCTCGCCAAGCTTCATAGCCGCCTTTGCGAGATCGTCGGACTTCGCGACGATCCGCGCGGCATCCTCGCCGGCCGCCGCGGTCTTAAGCTCCGACATTGCCGCTTCGACCGCTTTGCGGTCGGAATCGGACACCTTGTCGCCAAGCTCCAGCAGCGTTTTCTCGGTCGAGTGAACGAGCGCCTCGGCTTGGTTTTTCGCCTCGACCAGCTCGCGCCGCTTCTTGTCGGTCGCGGCGTGCGTCTCGGCTTCTTTCACCATCCGCTCGATCTCGTTGTCGCTCAAGCCCCCCGAGGCTTGAATGCGGATCGACTGCGCCTTGTTGGTGGCCTTATCGAGGGCCGACACATTAACAATGCCGTTCGCGTCGATATCGAAGGTCACCTCGATCTGAGGCACCCCACGAGGCGAGGGCGGGATACCGACAAGGTCGAACTGCCCGAGCATCTTGTTATCCGCCGCCATTTCGCGCTCGCCCTGGAAGACGCGGATCGTCACAGCGTTCTGATTGTCCTCGGCGGTCGAGAAAACCTGGCTCTTCTTGGTTGGGATCGTCGTGTTGCGATCGATCAGCCGCGTGAAGACGCCGCCAAGCGTTTCGATGCCAAGCGAGAGAGGCGTGACGTCGAGAAGGAGAACATCCTTCACATCGCCCTGAAGCACGCCGGCCTGGATTGCCGCACCCATCGCGACCACTTCATCGGGGTTGACGCCTTTATGCGGCTCTTTCCCGAAGAAGTTCTTCACGATCTGCACGATTTTCGGCATGCGCGTCATGCCGCCGACAAGCACCACCTCGTCGATCTCGCCGGCCTTAAGCGAGGCGTCGCGCAGCGCTGCGTCGCACGGGCCAATCGTTTTCTGAACGAGATCGTCCACCAGGCTCTCGAGCTTCGCCCGCGTGAGCTTCATGGTGAGGTGCTTCGGTCCGCTTTGGTCCGCGGTGATGAACGGCAGATTGATTTCGGTTTGCTGGGCGCTGGAAAGCTCGATCTTCGCTTTCTCGGACGCTTCCTTCAAACGCTGCAGTGCAAGCTTGTCCTTGCGCAGGTCGATGCCGTTCTCTCTTTTGAACTCGCTGGCGAGATAATCGACAAGCCGCATGTCGAAGTCTTCACCGCCCAGGAAGGTATCGCCGTTGGTGGACTTAACCTCGAACACGCCGTCGCCGATCTCAAGAATGGAGATATCGAACGTACCGCCGCCAAGGTCGTACACGGCAATCGTTTTAGACTCTTTCTTCTTATCGAGGCCGTAGGAAAGGGCCGCCGCGGTCGGTTCGTTGATGATGCGCAGAACTTCGAGGCCCGCGATCCTGCCCGCGTCCTTCGTTGCCTGGCGTTGAGCGTCGTTGAAGTAAGCTGGAACGGTGATGACCGCCTTCTCGACCTTCTCGCCAAGATAAGCTTCGGCCGTTTCCTTCATTTTCTGGAGAATGAAGGCCGAGATCTGAGACGGCGAATATTTCTTGCCGTGGCTTTCGACCCAAGCATCGCCATTGTCGCCGCGGATGATCTTATAAGGCACGAGCCCTATGTCCTTCTTGACCATCTCGTCGTCGAAACGGCGCCCGATCAGGCGCTTAATGGCAAAAAATGTATTTTCGGGGTTCGTGACCGCCTGGCGCTTCGCGGGTAACCCGATCAAGCGCTCGCCGTCGCTTGTGAACGCCACCATGGACGGTGTCGTCCTTATCCCCTCTGCGTTTTCGATAACCTTCGGATGGCTACCTTCCATCACGGCCACGCAAGAATTGGTCGTGCCCAGGTCAATGCCAATCACTTTCGACATCGTTCAGAACCTCGTGCTGCTTACTCTAGCTGCGAGACGTCAAGCTGCTTGCAGCCAGCGACCCCGTATTTTTGACTTAATGACGTCCGTCCCGCGCCGAGATGCTTATCTCGAATTGTTGAAGATATAGGGGAGCGCACAAGACCGCGCAAGCGCTACAGGTGCACGAGGTTGAGGAGAAGGCGTTTCGCAAACAAGATATTGTGCGCAAGGCCGGTTGAGCTGCGCTTCAAATGCCTCTCGGCCGTCATCCCGTGTCTGCACTGCGGTAGGGAGTGCCGCAGTGCAGACACGGGAGCTTGCAATATGCCGCGCGATAAGATCCCGGCTCCGCGGCGCACCGTTTCTTAGCTCGCACCGCGTCCGGAATGACGCCACCGGGCGGCAAAGCGATTGGCCGGATTTGGTGTCAGTCTTCGGCGGCGGGCCAATCGGCGGTGCCGGCTTCCTCCTCGCAGTCAAACGTTGTATCGGCCACAAAAGACGCGGGTACAGGGTGGCTTTCATCCTGAGAAAATATCGCGGCAACTTGCTCGGGGGGAGCGGCCTCCGCGGGCGCACCCAAGCTTTGCTCGGCACCTTCGCTAGCTTCAAGCGCAACGAGCACAGCGGGAGGTAAAGTACTCCTGCGGGCGGGTTCACGCGCCCAATCTACGGGACTTAAGCGAATCGATCCTTGCTTTGGCATAGCTTCTTGCCCCCCGATTCGATTGGTACGAATGCCCACATAGCAACACCCGCCTCTCACGCCTGTTCCGGCGGCGAAGGAACAGCGGCCCGCGGACGCTCCCGCACCGGCGCGCGAATCTGACCCCGAATATGTACGGAAAGCAGATGGTTTGCAACCGCGCCCTGCAAGCGCCTGAAAGGAAGCCGGATTTGGCGAATTTGCCCTTGCGCCCCTGCCTTGAGAGCGCGATCATTAGACATTGTTTTCCTACACTGGCATAGGAGGGTTCATGAACGACATCTTGCCCAGCGCATTTGGCCCGGCAAGCCACCCCACCCCCGTCCCTCAAACTCCTGCCGGGCTTCTCCCCTACACAAGCTTCTCCAGACACGAACTCAGCGCGATTTTCTCCCTTTACGGCGAAAAGGTTGCCGAAGGCGAGTGGCGCGACTACTCCATAGACATCCTCAAGGACAGGGCGGTCTTTTCGGTTTTCCGGCGCTCTGCAGAGCGTCCACTTTACCGGATCGAGAAGAATCCCAAGCTGAACAAGAAGCAAGGCGCTTATAGCGTCGTTGCAACCACTGGCCTCATTCTTAAGCGCGGACACGACCTGTCGAAGGTCCTGCGCGTCCTCGATCGCAAGTTGCGCGTCGTGGCGTTCTGACGGCGCCTGCGGACAAAAAAAGGCCCCGCATGCGGGGCCCTTCGAAGCGATTGAAGCCGCGTTATCTCCGGTCGCCGAACAACTGGAGCAGAGCGATGAAGATGTTGATGAAGTCGAGATAGAGGTTCAAGGCGCCCATAACCGCGCTGCGTCCGAGTGTCTCCTCGCCGCCGCTGGCATAGGTGTAATAGTTAGACTTGAGCGTCTGGGTGTCGTAGGCGGTAAGTCCCGTGAAGATCAGAACCGCGAGCACCGAGATGGCGAACTGCAAGCCCGTTGAGTGCAGGAACGCATTCACAACCGCCGCGATTACGACGCCGATCAAGCCCATCATAAGGAAAGAGCCCATCGCGGTTAAATCGCGCTTCGTCGTATAGCCCCAAAGGCTCACGGTACCGAAGGTCGCAGCCGTGATGAAAAAGATGCGCGTGATCGACTGGCCGGTGTAGATGACGAAGATGCTCGAAAGCGATAGCCCCATCAGCGCCGCAAAAGCCCAGAAGACCGACTGGGCCGTCGAGGTGCTCATCTGATTGACGCGCGCGGCGAAGAGGAAAACGATCACGAGCGGCGAGAAGGCGATAACCCATCTCAGCCAGCTTACATAGATCGCCTTGCCGAGAGCGGTCAGCATGAGACCGTTCGGAAGCCGTGCAACCGCCTCAGATGGGTTGCCCGTTACGGCCATCGTGTAAAACGCATAGGCGACGACGCCCGTGAGCACGAGCCCGATGCCCATGTAGTTATAAACACGCACCATGTAAGCGCGCAGACCCTCATCGATTGCGAAGGAGTCCGCGCGAGAGCGTGACGGTGTATACGCTCTGGAGCTGTCGAAGTCTGCCATGTGTTTTGGTCCCTGACTCTTTAAAACCCTAAAGGTCTGCGCAAAAGGTCTTCCAGGTTTAAGCCCCGAACGGCCTGGAGCAAAGCCTCTTTGTCAGGGCCTGCTCTATCCTCGCCATCAAGACGTTCACTCGGAACGCAGATAGTGTGCCGGTTTCGCTGATAGAACCCTTAACGTTCCCGCAGCGCCCAGCGCCACGACGAATATGGTCTCAATGAGGGAGGGCTGCAATAGCGCAAACACGGACAGGCTAAAGCTTAGCTTCATCGCATGAGCGACCACCGCATAGGCGGCGAGCAGGCCCAGCGCCGCAGCGATGAACGAGAGGCAAAGGGCTAGCCCGAGATACTCCAACATATGAGCGGCAACGATGCGGCGTTTGCTTGCGCCGAGCGTGCGAAGAACCACGGCCTCGTAAATGCGCCTTCGCTGCGCCGCCATCAGCGCACCGGCCACGACCAAGGCGCCCATGATAAGCGTCACGCTGCCAGCGATACGGACTGCGCTCATAACTTTCTCGAAAACGCCGTTGATGGCGCCAAGCGCGTCCTTCACATCGATCGCCGAGACGGTGGGATAGGCGGCCGCCACGGCTTTCAAGGCTTGGGCTTCGGCCTTTGCGTCTCCTGCGTGACCTTCCGGCCAGCTCAAGGTCGCAAGATAATTGAAGGGCGCCTTACGGAGCGCGCTTTTCGAAAAGATCATCACGAAATTGATGTCCATCGTGCCCCATTTCACCTTGCGTAAATTTGCTATCTTCGCGGTCAGGTTCCGGCCGATGACATTCACAGTAACGGTATCGCCGGTCTTGAGGCCGAGCGCCTTGGCGATATCGGATTCGAAGGAGACGAGAGGTTCGCCCTCATAACCGGGGCTCCACCATTCCCCTTCCACGATCTCAGAGCCTGCGGGCAATGAATCCGAATAGGTAATGCCCCTGTCGCCGTTCACGACCCAATCGGCGGAGGACGGGACCTGGACCTGCTCCACCGGCACGCCCTTGAGAGCAACCAGCCTGCCCCGCAGCATCGGCGCGCTGGAAATCTTGGCGCCCGGCACCTTCTGACCCAGCAAATCTTCGAAGGCCTGCAAATCCAGCTTTGGAACGCCGATGAAGAAATAGCTCGGGGCGCGCTCGGGCAGCCGCGATTTGATTTCATCGGTTAGCGATGCGTCGACGAGCGAAACGGCAGTGAGCAGCGTGAGCCCCGCACCGAGCGACAATGAAATCGTACGCGCGAGGCTTGCAGGGCCAGCAACATTTGCCAGCGCAAGCGCCATTTCCGGCTGCTTCGGTCGCTTTACCGCCAAGGCGAGCCGGCGGATGCCTATGCCGGCGCCCCAGAAGAGCGCGAAAACGCCAAGCACCGCGGCGCAGGTGATAGCAGCGATAGTGCGTTCCCGCGAAAGGCCGATCGCCGCGATTGCAAGTAGGGCGGCGGCGGCGAACGCGGCGATGCGGTAGGCGGGGGGTGGCAGACCGGAACGCTCGCCCGTACCGTCCCGGAAAAGCTCCGCCGCTCGCACCTCTTGGGCGCGCCCAACCGGCCAAAGGATGAAGGGAACCGCCGTCAGGAGCCCGAATAGAGCCGCAAGCGCGAGCGCGCTCCCCTGTAAGCCGGTCTCGATGTCAACCGGTACGAGCCCGTGCATCAAGCTTACGGATAGAACAGGAGCCACGGCCGCGATTGCAAAGCCGATTGAGATTCCGAGAACCGCCAAGAGCCCGATTTGAAAGAGAAAAACACGTAAGATCACGCGCTGAGAGGCGCCGAGCGATTTGTAGGTGGCGATGGTTAGCCGCCGCCGCTCGATGAAGCCAGACACCGCGTTTGCCACCCCGATGCCACCGGTCAGCATTGCGGTGAGCCCTGTCAGCGTCAGGAATTCGGTGAGCCGCTGCAGCATATTCTTCACACCCGGCGAGGGATCGGAGCTGTCTCGCGTGAGGAAGCCCGCCTCGGGGAAATGCCCGGCGAGGTCTTCTCTAAAGGCAGCGGGTGCCGCTGCGTGCGTCTTGATCCGGTAGTTCCAGCGAACGAGGCTTCCCGGCTCGACAAGGCCAGTCTCCTTCAGCGCGCCGAGCGACAGCATGATGCGCGCTCCGAATGCGGGGCCGGCAGCGAGCCGGTCGGGTTCGTGTCCAATGACCGCGATGACGGGAAAGGTAGCGCGGCCGAGCGCGATGCTGTCGCCGAGGTTTATCTGTAGGCGGTCGAGAATCGTACGGTCCACTGCGAGGCCATTCTCGCGCGTTATGGAGCCAAGGCCCCGGCCTTCCTCGAATGTCACCGCGCCGTAAAGAGGATAGGCGCCGTCGATCGCCTTCAGGTCCACCAGCGCAGACGCGCTTCCGTCCGGCTTGCGGGCCATCGCGCGCATGGTTGCGACCTCGCTGACCTGTCCGAGCGAGCCTAGATAAGCGCGTTCGCTGGCATTGGCCTGCCGGTGAACGAGCGACGCCTCGACATCGCCGCCGAGCAACTCCTTGCCCTCGCGCATAATTGCGTCCTGCATGGCGTCCGAAAGGCTGTTGATCGTGCCGATCGCTCCCGTCCCGAGCGCGATGCAAATGAGAAAAATGGTGAACCCGCCGATGCCACCTCGCAAATCGCGAAATGCGAGCCTCAGCTCCAGCGGCAGGCGAAGGCGGCTTTCGAAGCCGCCGCCCCGGCTTTTTGCGGCGGATGTCATGCGTAGGCCGTTTCGTGAATCGAGCCAACGATCCGGCCATCGTGCATGACGACGGTACGCTCGCAGCGTGCGGCCAGCTGCGCGTCGTGGGTGATCAAAACGAGAGTCGTGCCCATCCGCCGGTGCAGGCCAAAAATCAGGTCCATGATTTGCTTGCCGGTCTCGCCGTCGAGGTTGCCCGTCGGCTCATCGGCGAAAAGAATTTTGGGCTGCGCCGCAAGAGCACGGGCCAGCGCGACCCGTTGCTGCTCGCCGCCGGAGAGCTGGCCGGGCGCGTGATGATGCCGCGCAGATAGCCCGACGCTGGCAAGGGCTTCTTGGGCGCCTTCGAACGCATCGCTGCGATTGAGGAATTCGAGTGGCAGCGCCACATTCTCGATCGCGGTCATTGTAGGGATCAGATGGAAGGATTGAAACACGATGCCGATGGAGCGGCCCCGTATTTCCGCGAGCCTGTCTTCGTTGGCCTGCGTGAAGTCATGGCCGGCAACGAGCACCTGGCCGGACGTCGCTGCTTCCAAACCCGTCATCACCATCAAAAGCGACGACTTTCCGGACCCGCTCGGGCCTACAAGAGCCACGGACTGGCCCTCGGGCACCATAAGGTCTACACCACGCAAGATTTCCACGGGCCCAGCCCTACTTTTGAGCGTGAGCGTTACAGACTTGAGATCGATGACCGGCGAAGGGTGCCGGTGCGCGCCGGCCTGTTGCGGGGCCGCGGGTGAGGACACAGAGGGAGTGTGCAATGATACACCGCTTCGATTTTGCTTCGCCGCGCCTGATATGGACATGGCTTTTAGCTTTTGCGACGGCTTCGATTGCGTTTTTGGCCAGTCAGGGATCTGGAGCTCAAGGCGAACCGGTGCGGGACAGGGATGAAATCGTAATCCTCGCCTTCGGCGATAGCTTGATGGCGGGTTACCACATTCCGCCCGACAAGTCGTTTCCAGCCCAGTTGCAGGCGGCGCTGCGCGAAAGAGGCTATCGCGTCCGCGTACTGAATTCGGGTGTTTCGGGCGACACTGCAGCGGACGGCCTTGCCCGCCTCGAATGGAGCCTGGATGAAAAAGTCGATGGCGCGATCGTCGAGTTTGGCGCGAACGATGCGCTCCGCGGCATCGATCCTAAGATCACCCAGCGCTCGCTTGCGGAGATTCTGAACGTCCTCAAGAACAAGAATATCGCGCTTCTGCTCGCCGGTATGGAGGCCCCGCGCAATTGGGGCCCAGATTACGATGATGCCTTCCGGGCGATGTATCCGAAGCTCGCTGCCGAATACGGTGCGCTGCTCTACCCATTTTTCCTGAAAGATGTAGCGACGGTGCAGAGCCTGAGTCTCGCCGATGGACTGCATCCCACCCCCGAAGGCGTTGGCATTATCGTCCGGAATTTTCTCCCGGAGGCCGAAAAGCTCATTGCACGCATTCGCGAGAAGCGCGCAATGAGCCACAGTTGAACCTACTTTCCTTGTTTTTCCCCAGCGGCAGCGGGAGCATTTTCCTCGGGTTGTTCCTGCGGCTTCGCCTTGAGGAAAGCGGTGCCATTCTCTTCCTCTTCGTTCGCTTTCGTTGAATCGAAGCATTTATAATATATTGCCGGATCGTCGTTTTTTGCCGCGCAGTCGATGATGGGCTGCAGCTCGGCGACTTCTCCATAATATTTATAGGTCGTGATTCCATACCGGAACTCGCCGGTGGGGTCCGCGCCGTAGCGATCGGTTTTCTCGTTCTTGAGGCCGGGCTCAACCTCGAGGATTGCATCGAGGAGGGCGTTCCCTTGCACGTAGTTGTCGGGAAGCTGATCGAACGGACCGTCGAAATAATCGTTCAGCATCGTGTGTCCAATGAAGTCGCCGATCAGGATTTGACGGTCCACAAGCTTATCTTTGTAAAGCACAAAGCTCGTTCTTATGCCAATCGTTGCCGCCGGAGAGATTGAGGAGGCGACGTATTGGTCCATTTTCGGGGTGTCAACGAGAAGATATAAAAAAGTCTTCGCGGTCTTGTTATACACGAGGAAGAATTGCACGCCAGACTCGTCCCAGGATGGGCCGATGTAAACTTCGTCGGCCCTCAACATGCCTGGGGCCGGCTTTACGTTCGAAAGATCCGGGAGCGCAAACTCGACGGTTTTGCCTTTCAAACTAACTTTGTATAGAAACTTATTGACCTGCGTGACGTGCACCCCATCGTCCGGTCCCATTTTCTTGTAAACAGGCTCGAGGGGCTTTCTCCAATAAGCATACTCGACGAAGTAAGCGAAATGCACCTTTCCGTCGAATTGATCCCAGGCATCGAACCTTATATTCCCGGCATAGTCGATGCCGTTCAGAGGAAAAGTGAAATAATAGTAGCTTTCGGTTGGATAGACCGTCACCTTGGACGGGAGCGCGTCGAAAACCGCCTCGAACACAGCGTTTGGGTTTTTGACGTCGAGGTCGTTGGGCTGCAGCAGCTCTTCGATCATTTCCTGGTCGGTATGCAATTTTAGCGGTGCCGCCGGCGCAGCGCAGGGCAAGAGCGCGCTCAAGACGGCGATAGCCGCAATTGCGGATAGAGGCTGCCCGAGCGGCTTCAGGCTGCGTAATACGTTCATTTTGGGACCTTTCTTCTCCTCGGCGCTGCCCGGAGTAGCAACGCTTTTTGGCGATGTCATGCCCCATCAATGGCACAGAAAAAGAAAGTGTATCAACATTCCATTTGATTCTGGATATTGCCATTTCCGTTTCTCATAATTCCTGATGCTGAGGAAAGGAACGGCAATCAGAGGAGATGCTCAGGAAGAAGTATGTGCTTGCGGAAGTACTCGCTTCCGGTGCACTTTTCGGACTCTCCGCTCAGGCTGCGCCTATCTCTTCGGTTATCTCTGGCGTGCGGGGCCAGGTAACGGGAAGCGCCGAACAGGTCCGCCATTGCCGCTATTGGAGCGGCGGCTGGGGATGCGGCTGGGGTCATGGCCGCTACTGGAGCCATCGCCGCTGGGGTTCTTGGCGCTAAACGCTTTTCGCTTCCGCATGAAACTGCCCCTCCGGGGGGCCGATTTTCATCGCGGCCTTCCAACGGTCCGATCCCCCCGCTTCCAGCGCCGCATAAGAAACTTCCGTAGAATGACGTTTACGCTGGATTTTGCCATCTTCATCCATATAATCGTATGCGCCGAGGAAAGGAGCGACGAACATAGGATTTACACATGAGCAAGTATGTATTCGCGATTGTGATCGCATTTGGCGCCCTTTCCGGCCTTTCCGCTCAGGCTGCTCCAGTGTCTTCCACGTCTGCCGTGCAAGGCCAGGTAACCGGCACCGCCGTTCAAGTCCGCCACTGCCGCTACTGGAGCGGCGGCTGGGGCTGCGGTTGGGGTGGCCATAGCCGTTACTGGAGCCATCGCCGTCACGGTTCCCGCTGGTAGTCCTTTTAGTCGCTAGAACGGCCCCTTCGGGGGCCGTTTTTGTTTTGGCACCGGGCCTAGTACAGCCCGAGGCAAGTTCGCACCCCATTTGCCGCAGCTTGCTAGTACACCTTATCCGCGGGAAATCCTGTCAGCGCCAGCCGCAAATGGGGCAGGATGTCCCGCGGGGCGTACCAGGCCGTTTGACATCGCTAGGGGGCTGTGCATTTTGGCGGAAAGGCCAATCGCTGCGTCCCGCGGCGGAGCTTCATGCGGTCAAATGACGAACACTTCCAAACCTAAGCCTGCGCGCCCCAATCGTAGAAATGCCCTTTGGATGATGCGGCGCTTGTGGTCCGAGCACGTTCGCGCCTACTGGCTTCAGCTTGCGCTCGCGTTGCTTCTCATAGCTCTGCTAGCGGGAACGGCTGGAGCATACCCTCTCATCATCAAATATTCCTACGACATGCTGTCGAAGGGAGACACGCGTTTCCTCTGGCATATCATGGCGATAATCGTTGCGGTGACGAGCCTGAAGGGAGCGCTCGATTACCTGCAGTCGGTCCTGACGAACCGGATCAGCATCAATCTGGGGCTCGATATGCAGAAGCGCCTGTTTGCGCATATGCTGCACGCCGATTTCGCGCGGCTTCTGCGCGAGCCGCCCGGACAGCTCCTGTCGCGCATTGGAAATGACCTTGGCAGCATTCAGACCGCGATCATGTCCATCTTCACGGTCGCCATCCGCGATGTGCTGACAGTTGGTGCGTTGGCGTTCTCGATGTTCTATCTCGATTGGGTGATGACTCTCGTCGTCTTGGCTTTCTATCCGCTCGCGGCAATTCCCATCACGAGCATCGGCAAGATTATCCGTAAGAACGCGTACCGGACGGCGCTGCAAACCGGAAACACGACCTCAGTGCTCGTTGAGCATCTTTCCTCGCCCCGTCTTATTAAGACATTTCAGCTTGAAGATTACGCCATCGCACGAATGGGCGAAGAGTTTGAAAGGGTCAACCGCCTTCGCCTCAAGACGGTGAGGATACGCTCCGCGTTGAATCCCATATTGGAAGTTTTCGGGGGGCTTGCAGTTGCGGCGGTCATTGGCTTTGCGGCGTACCGCGTGACCTACGGCAACAAAACCGTCGGCGACTTCACTGGCTTCGTGAGTGCCCTCTTGATGGCCGCTCAGCCCGTGCGGTCATTTGGCAGCCTGAACAACAAGCTTCAGGAAGGACTGGCCTCGGCCGAGCGTTACTACGAAGTGATGAGCGAGGAGCCGGTCATTGTCAGCGGGCCGGACGCAAAGCCCATCGGGAGAGTCCAGGGCGCTATCGAATTCGAAAGCGTCTCTTTTTCCTACTCTAACGACGAACGCGCGGCAGTCCGGAATTTCTCGTTATCTATCCGTCCCAACACCACGGTTGCGCTTGTCGGACGGAGCGGGGCCGGCAAATCCACGATCTTCAACCTCGTTCCGCGGCTATACGATCCGGCGCGCGGTACAATCAGGATCGACGGGGTAGACATTAAAACCGTTACCGTTGAATCGCTTCGCGATTCGATGGCACTCGTCAGCCAGGACATCAGTTTGTTCGACGACACGATCGAGGCCAATATCGCGCTCGGCCGCCTGAATGCGGGCCGAGAGGACATCGAGGCTGCCGCACAGGCCGCCGCGGCACATGAGTTCATCGAGAAGCTGCCCCAGGGCTACCAGACCATGATTGGAGATCGCGGCGTGCGCCTTTCGGGAGGCCAGCGTCAGCGTATTGCCATGGCCCGCGCAATCTTGCGCAACGCCCCCATTCTTTTGCTCGACGAGGCAACGAGCGCCCTCGACGCGGAATCGGAGCGGCTCGTTCAACAGGCGCTTGCCGCGTTCAGCCAATCGCGAACGACACTCGTGATAGCCCACCGGCTTGCGACGGTGAAAAACGCCGATACGATCTGTGTGATGGAGGACGGCGAAATTATCGAAACGGGCACGCACGCCCAACTGCTCGCGCAAAACGGAGTCTACGCGCAGCTTTGCCGTTCGCAGATGCTTACGCCGGGCGAGCAAGAACTGCCTCTCCCGGCCGGGGGCAGCGCAGTTTCCAACTGGGACGCTGCCTGACTGACGGTGCGGGGTGCTTTTTCGCTTTATGTTAGTGCGTATGCGCGCAGGCGGGAATCCATGCTAACCTACTGTTCATACGATAGAAATGGATTCCAGCCTTCGAGCGTGTGAAAAAATTGCCGGACTTTCCGAAGGCGCCGGAATTCTGGGCCGCAGCGTCGTACCCGCGAAGGCGGGCACCCATACAAGTTCTTGTCCCAACGGGAGAAATAGATTCCCGCCTTCGCGGGAATGACGGTTGCGCGCCTTGCAATGCTTCGGCAATCGATTTATTCACACGCGCCCGCGCGGGAATGACGGCGCGGAAGTGCTTAAGCCGGATTCAAACGCCAGAGCGGAAACATCGGGGTAATCAAGTTCCGGGATGACACCGGTGGGTGAACCATTCAACCGGATTCCGTATAACTGCGCTAACGGCCGGTGCCGGTCACAGTGAGTTTCTGCATGTCGAGGCTATAGCCCCACGGCAAGCCCTTGTTCTTCCAGCCATTGACCGTGCGATGCCCGGCACCGGGGCCATCCTTAGCGAGGTCGCCCTCGAATCCGTCGATCACCGAGTAGACCTGCGTGAATCCGGCGCCGGTCAGCAAATCGGCGGCAGCCGCGCTTCTATCGCCGGACCGGCAGATCAAGATCACGGGATCGCTCTTGGTCAACGATTTGGCAATCAAACGGCGTTCGACGTCCGCGGCGAAATTGGTATTGGCTTCGAGGGCGAGCGCGGGCTTTTTGTCAGCAAGGACGAGCACCGGGCCAAGTTTCAGGGGAACGTTCGCATCGATCAGCGGCGTACTGCCGACGTACATGAGCTCTGCAGGCGTCCGGACATCGACGAACAATGTCCGCCCGCCTCTAGCAGCGAGAAAGGCCGTAACCTCTTCCGAAGCGAGGTAAAGGTTCGCCTTTGTCCGTTTTGCTTGCGGAACTAGCGCCGGATCGAAGGCCAAGGCGGCAGTGCTTGCGAGCATCGCCGCGCCGATCGCAGCCGCGACCCTCCACCTTGCTATAGACATGAGCCGTTCCTTTCTTCCGCGATCAATCGCACATGCTGTGTGCATGCGCAACTGCTGAGCCCGCCCGCGCGGCTCCGGGGCGTCATCCCTTGGGGTGCAGACGGGCAAGTAGCCTGTGCAATTCCGGCCAGAAGAACTCATTGCCAGAGTAACCCACGATACGGCCCACCTCGCGGCCGTTGTCGACCAGCACGAAGGTCGGTGTGACGTGAACGTCTTTAATACGCGCGAGATCGGAAGGACGCTGGGCCTGGATAGCGACGCGCCGCAAGGGCGCTTGCTGCGCTTCCTCCGATTTCGGGTAAGCGTGCCCGATCTCGCGCTCCCAGGCCAGGCAATAAGGGCAACGCGCGCTGCCGAATACGACGAGTTCTGCTGCGCGCGCGGGACTCGCTGCGGTGGCGGCAAATAGCAGGAGGGCACAGGCAAGCGCCGTTAAGGCTGGAGGGATTTTGGCACGCAGAACAAACATGGATACTCTTTCGTTGGAAGGTTTGGGACGCTCATTGAACGTAAGGCTCAGGCCGCTTCCCTGAGCCGCGCCAGAAGCTTGAGGCCGGCATATCCGTCTGGCTTCATTCCAACTTTGCGTTGGAAGTTGCGGATCGCGGCCATCGTGTCGTTGCCAACCCGGCCGTCCGTGCCGCCGCTATCGTAGCCCAAGGCTGTCAAGCGTTGTTGAATCTCCTGAACCTCGGCAAGGGCCGGCGCACGCTCCCCGCCGGGAAACTGTTGCACGAAGGCTTCCCCGCCGGCGATGCGGTCGCCGAGATGGCAAACCGCAAGCGTGTAGGTGTTGGCGGGGTTATAGGATTTCACCGCATCGAAATTCTGCGTGAGGAGGAAGACCGGGCCGCCGGGCACGGGCTGCCAGAGGCGCGCATGCTCCTCTAGCCGCGGAAAGGGTTTGCCGCTCGCCTGCCGTACGCCGGCACCGTGCCAGCTTGCGATGGTTCGCATGCCGCCCCTGACCCGCATGCCCGAAGGCAGCCGCACCTCATAGCCCCATCCTTCGCCGCGCCGGTAACCGCCGCGCTTCGCAAGATATTGCGCCGTTCCCGCAAGCGCATCGTCTGGCGGCCCATAGGGCGAGATGCGCCCGTCGCCATTGAAGTCGACCCCCATATTAAGCCAGACCTCGGGCATCCATTGCGTGTGCCCCATGGCGCCGGCCCAGGAGCCAACCATCTCTTCCGGCGTGCCCCAACCCCGGTCAACAATCACAAGCGCATTGAGCAATTCCTGCTCCCAATAGCGGCGGCGGCGGGGCTCTCCCCAAGCGAGCGCCGCAAGCGCCGGGAAAATCGGCCGCATATGCTTCGGATTGGTGACGAGATCGCCGAACGCCGATTCCATGCCCCAAAGGCCAAGCATGGTGTAGCGGTCTACACCGTATTCGCGCTCGACGCGCTCCAGCAGCGGCGCATATTCCTTGGCGCGTTCTTTTCCCGTCGTAACCCGCCAATCGGAAACCCGGCGGTTGAGATACTGCCAGACTTCCTCGTGAAATTCGGGCTGTGCGCGGTCCAGCGCATAGACCGAGGTATCGGGCTTGATCGAGCCCATGACGCGGTTGTAGGTGGCGTCAGGGATGCCGTGGGCTTTGGCGCGTGAGCGGAATGCCTCGACCCACTGACCGAAATCCGTACGCGCGGATCGAGCCAGCGCGCTGCCGCTAAAAGCGTCCGCTGCGAGCGCTGCAAGCGCTGATGAAAGCACGGCGCGGCGTGTTAAGCTTCTTATCATCGCCGCTAGGTTGCAGCGAACCAGAGCAAAATTATGGTCTAAAAGTTAACGGGCGAGTACAGCACGATCGTGAACGCCCGGGGAGCAGGATTCCCGCGGAAGCTTGGGCCGGGCCGGCAGATTTCAAGGCTCCGCGCCGCTGTTTGAGTGTGGAAGAAGCCCTAAACTGCGCCGGCCTCCCAATTCGGAGGCCGGTCTTTTAGCAGGATGTCATTGCCGCTCCGGGGCTTGCAATCGCCTCTAGTTAGGGCGGCCTGCCTGTTGGGCAAACAGGTCTTTAATCCCGGTGACCAGGATAAGTCCAACCTATACCACCATTTTTGTAGAGCGGCAAGGCCGCCGATGGCACACAGGCCGCCCGCGGCAGAGGCATCTCGCCGCATCACGCCGGGCGCTTCGGCTGAAGCGCCACACGGGCGAAGGTGAGGAGAATGCGGGTGCCGGCGCGAAGCGTGCCGATAGCCGAGCCTGCGACCTTTGAATTGCCGCCGGTGCGGCAGGCGTAAGGTATAGGGACCTCAAGGATGCGGAGGCCGGCGCGCGCCGCCTTCATTTGCATTTCTAGGTTCCA
>JBKQOR010000253.1:0-6726 GCA_052145435.1 Rhodomicrobium sp.
CACGAGAAACGCATCGAAACACTGCAAAAGAAAATAGCAGCCATCGATTTAGCGCTTGCCGACCCAGCCCTTTACGAGAAACAGGCCGCGAAAGCCCAAGTCCTCACCCTGGATCGCGGCGGCCTCGCAAAAGAGTTGAAAGCCGCGGAAGATGCGTGGTTCGAGACATCCCTAGCCTATGAGGAGGCCGCCGGCGCGGCTTAATCGAATACTGCCTAGAATCATTTTAAGCTGGCAACTCCTGCCCCTATACAGCTGTATGCTCCTGGCCGCCTGGAATATTCAGCTTAGAATCGTTATAATGAGGTGATTTTTATTGCATTCATTCCGGGAAGCCCATATTTGATGATCGAGTGCTCAATTTACACTGGATCCGGCTGCATGATCGTTTGCTCTTGCAATGTGTTAAGCGACCACGAGGTGCGCGAAGCCCTCGAATCTGCGAACCCGCCGCGCACGCCCGGCCGGGTGCACAGGTACTTTGGCTGCAAGCCTCAATGCGGGCGCTGTGCGCGGTCGCTTTGCAAGATTATCGATGAAGCCGGGCAGCGGCGCCCCGCAGTTAAAATACCGGAGACAAAAGTGGCCTGATTTCCGCTATTTTCTGAACGGCTATTCCCAGATCGCCCCTTCGTAATTACTTCTAAGCGATTCCCGGTGCTCGCCGGGCTAAGCTTTCGCTGCAACGGAGACAAAAATGAAGGGCGAGCCGAAAGTCATTGAGTACCTCAATGCAGGCCTGCGTGCCGAGCTAACCGCCATAAACCAATATTGGCTGCACTACCGGCTGCTCGACAATTGGGGCTATAGGGCGCTCGCCAAGAAGTGGCGCAAAGAGTCCATCGAGGAGATGGAGCACGCCGACAAGCTCACCACGCGCATCATCTTCCTCGAAGGATTTCCCAATATGCAGGTGCTCGACGCCTTACATATTGGGCAGACCGTCAAAGAGGTCCTGGATTGCGATCTTAAGCTGGAGATGGCCGCGCGCGCACTCTACGAGGAAGCGGCGACCCATTGCCATGCGGTGAAAGACTATGTGAGCCGCGATCTTTTCGAAAAACTTATGCACGACGAGGAGGAGCACATCGATTTTCTGGAAACCCAGCTCGATCTCGTCGATAAGCTTGGCCTGCAACTCTACGCCCAGGCTCATATCGGCGAGTTGAACGGCGATTGACACCAATGTGCATTAGCGGTGCCCCATGTTGTGTCATCCCCGCGACGGAGCGTGTGAAAAAATCGATTTGGGTGTCCACTGTCATGGCCGGGCTTGACCCGGCCATCCAGACTATCATTGAAATGTCTCGCTTTTTTCTGGATGGCCCGGTCAAGCCGGGCCATGACATAAGGGTTTGCCGCGAACGCTCGATTTTTTCACACGCTCGAAGGCGGGAACCCATTTATCGTGCTGGAACTGGCTCTTAGCATGGGTACCCGCCTCCACGGGGCCGGCGTTGCGGCCCGGAAAAAAGGGCGTAGCGGCCCTGCCCGCTCCCGCAGACGCCGGGCCGCTACGTAATCGGTGTTAGTGGTGCATGACAGGGGCCGTGCTCATGGGCTCCAGCACCGCCATGACGAAACCTTTGGAATCGTCGACGGCTTCTTCCCAAAGCGAGATGTAAGTAGGCAGTGCCGGCAGCACGCGGCCCACGACTTCGCCGTGATCGAAATGCAGTTCGGCCTCGTACTTACGGCACAGGCGCTGCATTTTGTGGTTCTCGGCGAGGCAGTTCATGTACAGCCGGGAAACACCCCGGTTGCGCGCCGCCCGGATAATCCGGCCAAGAAGCTCTGTGCCAATGCCCCGGTTTTGAAAGTCGCGCTCAACCGAGAAAGCGCCCTCGGCATCCGTGGACCAAGTATCGCCTATTTGACGCATTTCAGCCGCGGCGCGCATTTGGCCATCGACGAAGAAGCCGTAGATGACGCATTTCATGCCGCCTATGCGAGACGCATAGTCCCTGATGAACTCCTCGCTAACTGCCATACCGAAACGCATCCGGCGGCTATCCCGATCAAGCCTCAATAAGTGATCGCGGAACTTATCGTTTTCCTGCGACCACATTTTTCTGATCGTTCCTCCCCAGATGTGAGATTCAGGCATAAGAACCCCTTTCTGGGATATTGACGCCAAACTTAGGCTTGGCTGTTTTCACACAGTCGGATCGATACCATCCAAATGTGTCACAATACGCGCTTAACTATACCGGAACGCCCTCATGGGACATATGACATGTTGTCATGGCGGCTTCCTCACCGTGTCCCAGTGGACCCGAACCCTCCGGCGTTGCGCTCTGTAATACTAAGCTTTTCTGCTTGCTCCAAGGTTACCGCCGCCACCGGAGATATCACGAGCTGAGCAATTCGCTCACCGCGCGCGATGCTAAATGTTTCCTTACTGTGGTTAATGAGAAGCACCTGGATCTCGCCGCGGTAATCGGCATCGATCGTTCCCGGTGCGTTGAGGACGGTGACCCCATGACGATGGGCGAGCCCCGAGCGCGGGCGGACTTGCGCCTCGAACCCTTGAGGCAGCTCAAGCGCTATTCCGGCCGGCACCAGGGCGCGTTCGCCCGGTGCAAGCTTAAGCGTTGTGCCCTCTTCTATCGCCGCAGTAAGATCCAGCCCCGCCGCGAGTTCGCTCCGGTAGGACGGCGGAGGCAATCCTTGGCCATGCGGCAGCACCTTATAGCGGACGGCCGTCATGCTTTGGCGCCCGCTTCCGGCAGAGGAGCGTGTGAGAGAATCGCCAAACCAGTTGAAACGCTTGAAATCAGGGCCGCAACGTCGTCCCCGCGAAGGGGCGTGTGAAAAAATCGATTTATGCCCCCACTGTCATGGCCGGGCTTGACCCGGCCATCCAGACTATCATTGAAATGTCTCGATTTTTTTCTGGATAGCCGCATCAAGTGCGGCCATGACACCGGAATTTGCCGCGAATGCTCGATTTTTTCACACGCTCCTTCGCGGGAATGACGCTTGTAGCTTATCTGCGGACTTGGCATTTCGATCTTTTCACACACTCAGAGGCAGGCTTTCGCCGGCATCTTTCTCCCTGAACCACGCGCCCGCTTCCTGCATGAGCCGATAGCCCACATCGTTCTTGGTCATTTCGGGCCAGCTCTGCACTCTCGACCGTGTGATCAAATGAACGGTATTCTTACTGCCGCCGAACACGCCGCCCTCCGGGGAGACATCGTTGGCGACGATCCAGTCGCAGCCTTTGCTCTCCAATTTTTTGACGGCATGCGCAACGATGTTTTCAGTCTCGGCCGCAAAGCCGATGACAAGGCGGGGTCTGTTTTCCGTCCGCTTCGAGACGGTTTTGAGAATATCGGGATTTTCGATCAGGCGAAGCTCCGGCGCGGACGCGCCTTTCTTGATCTTCTCGGGGTGTACCGACGCCGCCCGCCAATCGGCCACCGCCGCACTGAAGACAGCGATATCGGCCGGGAGCGCGGACTCCACTGCTGCGAGCATGCGCTGCGCGGTCTCGACATGGACAGCCGATACGCCAGGCGGATCGGCAAGAGCACTGGGCCCGGCCACAAGCGTCACGCGCGCACCGAGCGTGGCTGCGGCCGCCGCGATCGCATAGCCCTGTTTGCCGCTTGAACGGTTGCCGATGAAACGCACGGGATCGATGGGCTCGAAGGTGGGGCCTGCCGTGACCAGAACGTGGCGGCCTTGCAAAGGCTTGGCACCTTCGCCCGCGAGCAGCCGTTCCGAGGCGGCGATCATCTCGTCCACCTCGGCCATGCGGCCCCTGCCCCATTCGCCGCAAGCCATCGCGCCTTCGTTCGGGCCCACGAAATGAACGCCGTCCGCCTTGAGCTGCAACAAATTCCTTCGCGTCGCCGGGTGCTCCCACATGCGCCAATTCATAGCGGGGGCCGCGAGCACCGGCTTATCGGCCGCGAGCAGAACGGTGCTGGCGAGATCGTCGCAAAGCCCATGCGCCATTTTGGCGAGCAGATCGGCCGTGGCCGGTGCAACGACGATAAGGTCTGCCTCGCGCGATAGGCGGATATGGCCTATCTCCGTCTCGTTCTTCAGGTCGAAAAGCTCTGTGAAGGCCGGCTCCTCCGACAGAACGGCAGCGGATAGCGGTGTGACGAAATTCTGAGCGGCGGAGGTCAGGACGCAGCGAACCTTCGCCCCGCGCTCCTTGGCCCTGCGAATGAAATCCAGGCACTTATAGGCAGCGATACCGCCGCCGATGATGAGAAGTATCGACTTTCCCTGCATGCAGACTTTCCCGGCTTTTCGCTTATATTATAGCGGTGGCAGGCTTACGCCATCCCATGCCGGGCGCGCCGGCGGAGCGAGCCGCCTTTAGCGGTGCGTGAAGAAATCGGGTCAGAGCCCCACCGTCATGGCCGGGCTTGACCCGGCCATCCAACAATATACTGAGTGCATTGGATTTTTCATGGATGGCCCGGTCGAGCCGGGCCATGACAACTGAGTTTGTTGCGAACGCGCCAATTTTTTCACACGCTCCTGCGCGGGAATGACAATTCACCGTGCCGGCCCGAAGATCGCCCCGGCAATTTTCGATACGTTTTGTGAGTCATGGCAGGTTGAATTGCTCTCAAAATGGGCATTATTGCCACAGGTTGTTTGACATTTGTCAAACCTCAAGATGCGAGACTCGCTAACTTCTGACAGGGCTAGAACGATATCGAATACGGGGGGACGTAGGCAATGGTTTCATTGCAGCTGGGGCCGGTGCGTACTCATGATGAAGATGGCGCCGGAAAAGCGAGTTTTGTCGCCTCCGTCAGTCCGCGGCTTTATACCGCAGCCTTCGGGCTCGCAGCGCTAGCTGCCGGGCTCGCACTTCAATCTCAAACCGCGTCGGCCGTGCCGTCCTATGCCCGTCAAACGGGTCAGACTTGCGCCACCTGCCACACAATGTGGCCAGAGCTGACGCCCTACGGCCGCCAGTTCAAGATGATGGCATATACCCCCGGCGGGACGCGCTGTAACGACGGCTCGGCCAAATCTGAGGAGACGCAAGTTCCGCTTGCCGTGATGGCTTGGCCGGCAACTTATACGAGCTACAAAAACAAGGCTGCCAACCCGACCAGCCCGCCCAACAGCATCAACGACAACGATTGGCTGCCAGGCCAGTTCAGCCTTTTTATCGCCGGCCAATATTATTGCAATGTGGGCGGCTTCGCGCAGCAGACCTACGACCGGCCGGGTAACGGCTTCTCTTGGGACATCACCGACATCAAATGGGCCAAGGCCACGGTTGTCGACGGCATACCCCTCGTCTACGGCGTTACCGGCAACAACTGGCCGGGGGCTCAGGACCCTTGGAATACGATAAACGGCGGCTTTAACTTTCCCTGGATCACTTCGGAAGTCGCTCCGGGGCCCACAGCCAGTACCTTGCTTGGCGGGGGCACATGGAGTGGACGCGTTGGCGGTGTTGGCGCCTATGCTTGGGTCAACAACATGTTTTATGCGGAGTTCTCCTCGTATGGAGCTCTGGACCCGCGCACGCTCACCGATCTGGGCGAGGATCCCACCGACGGCACGGCGAGATTCTCCGGCGCCGCACCCTATTGGCGCTTCGCGGCCGAAAAGACTTGGGACAAGAATTCGTGGATGATCGGCACCTTCGGCATGTACGCGAACATCACGCCGACAAATGCAGGCGTCGGCGGTTTCCTCAACATTCCCCCTCAAGCCTTGGCGGTCCCCGGCGTCTACGATCCCTTCCTCGATATCGGGCTTGACTCGCAGTATCAATGGATCGGCGAGAACAATATTGTCTCAGTGCGGGCGACCTATGTCTGGGAGCACCAAAAGCTTAACGCAGAGACTGCTCTAGGTCTCGGGAACAACCGAACCGACGAACTCAACGATCTCAACATCAACGCAAGCTACATTTACGAGCGGACGGTCAGCTTTACCCTTGGGTATTTTGCGACCTGGGGGACATCGGATCCGTTCCTCTATGGCAATTATTTGAATAACTCGCCGAACACCAACGGATGGAACGTCGATCTAGCCTATTCGCCCTTCATGGATAGCCGCGGCCCCGATCTGTGGCCCTGGTTCAACGCCCGGATCGGTGTCCTCTATACCCACTACGATGAGTTCAACGGAACCTCCGGGCTCAGTAATGCTGCAAATGGAAGTCTTGTGAAAGCCAACGGCAACGACACGACCTTCTTCTACGTTTGGCTGATGTTCTAGCTCAGAAAAATAACAACGGCGGGAAACTACAGCATACCCAGGCCGCAACAGGAAACTTAAGGCGCGGAGCTTAGATTATGAAAGCCGGCAGCTTACGAATAGTAGTGCAAGCAGCAGTCTTGGCTGTATTTATGCCGGGCGTTGGCTTCGCGGGCGAACTGCAAGACAAGATCGAATACTGCACAAACTGCCATGGCGCTCAGGGCCAAGGTTTTCGCGGGTTCTTTACTGCCCCCCGGCTTGCCGGCCAGCAGGTCGAGTACCTCGAAAACCAGTTCAAGGCGATCTTGGCGCACCGGCGGGATAACCCGATCGCCCAAAAATTCATGGTACCCGTCTTGGAAAGTGTCCCGCCTGGCATGAGACCGGCCATCGCCAAGCATTTCAACCGGCTCGACCCAAGGCCCGCCGACGGTGGCCCCAGAAATCTGGTGGCCGCCGGGAAGAAGATCTTCGAAGAGGGCCTCCCAGACGCGAACGTTCCGGCATGTGCCGCCTGTCACGGGCCGGATG
>JBKQOR010000254.1:0-12025 GCA_052145435.1 Rhodomicrobium sp.
TTGTCGCATACAGCCCAAAATAACCGTGATATTTCGCCAAGTTACGCAACCAAAGAAGCTGACAGTGATTGTCTACTGTACCCATGGATTGCGACCATACGACTCAGCGCGGGGGAGCCACGAATCAATAAAACCTACACCAAATGTGTCGAATCCTCTCATATAGAGGTGTAGACAGTAGCGATTTCCGCCTTTCATCGTATGCGATTGAGGGATAAGGCAAAAGTTCAGCGGCGTTCCGGGAACTTCGGATTAAATCGAGGAAATAGCGCGCAGCCGCGGCAAAGCGGTCTGGGCCGAAGGCCGGTGGAGTGCCCCATTCGCAAGGCCCTGCCACCTCGCCAAGGAGGCCTGCCAATGTTTCTATCCCTCGCTCCCGCGTCATCCGGACGATGCTGCTCCCAAGATCTGGAAAGCGGCGGGCCTCGGCTATGGCCAGGCGTACCAATCCGATCCACTCACCGGTCAAAGCCTCGTGGAGAAGGAGCACACCAACATCTGTGAGGCGCTCCTCGATCGTTGTGCCGGCCGGAGTATGGCTCCTCAACCGCGCATTCCTGGCGGCGACGTAGTGTGTGACGGTGGCAGCAAACAGCGCCTGCTTGTTGGCGAACCGGCAATAGATGGCCGGCTTTCCCGAGCGGGCGGTCTCGGCGATCTCTTCAACGCTCGCGCCCTCAAAGCCGCGATCGAGAAAGACTTTGCGGGCCGCATCGAGGATGCGCTCCTCAACCTCGCCCGCGTTTTCCTTGGGGGGGCGGCCGGACCGCACGTTGCTGCGCGTCACGGAAGTCTTTCTCGTTTCAGTAGCCGTTGCCATTTCATCCATCTCGTATTCGCAATTGGCCCTGGCATGCCGGTGGAGCTGAGCGTGCGGATCAAAGCATCGCTCCTTGCCTATGTGGACGTGTTCTGGACGCTGATGCTGATCTCGCTCGCAGCAGTGCCGCTCGCGCTGCTCTTGCGTAAGGTCAAGCTTGGGGGCCCCGCCCCGGTTGCGCACTGACGGCTGCGCAACTTGGCGGCTATTTGTCCTTGGTGCGGCCGGCCTATAATTTAAACCGCTCGCGGACAATTGCCCAGGCCTCGTCGGCAACGCGCTGCACATCCTTCGACGCGTCGACGACCGCGCACCGCTGGGGCTCTGCCTTTGCGATAGCGAGGAACTCCTCGCGCAGGCTGCGATGGAAGGCGAGGCTCATGGTCTCAAAGCGGTCTAGGCCCTTCCCGGGAGCGTCGCCGTCCGGACGCGGGTGCTTCCGTTCAGCGGCGCGGCGCAGGCCAAGTTCGGGTGGCAGATCGAAGATGAGTGTCAGGTCCGGGCGGGTGGCGCCGACAACGGCGGTATCGAGAACGTCGATAACGGAAAGCGGCAGCCCCCCTGCCGCGCCTTGGTAGGCACGCGTCGAATCGCTGAAACGGTCGCAGACAATCCAGGTGCCTCTTTCAAGGGCTGGACGTATGGCAAGCTCCAGATGCGACTCGCGCGCGGCATAGAAGAGCACGGCTTCGCCAAGCGGTCCGAAGCGCTTGGCTTTGCCTGAAAGCAGCACCTCGCGGATGGCTTCGGCGCGCGGCGTTCCCCCCGGCTCGCGCGTTTGCAGAACGTCCAGGCCCGCCTTCCGGAGCTTTTCTGTCAAGAGCGCGCTCTGCGTGGTTTTGCCCCCGCCCTCGCCGCCTTCCAGCGTGATGAACATTCCCCGGCCCACCCAGCTCAGGACTTAGGAAAGGTTGGTGCAGCTGCAGCCGCCGGGGGCTGTTGAGGCGGCTGCTCCTTTTTGAGGATCTTCGTCACCGTCTGCGCGACATACGAATTTACGCCCAGAAGCACCGAATCGATCCCCTTTGACACGACTCCGCCAGCCTCGACATCGGTAGCGGCATAGAGAGGCGCGGAGTTCGACGTGCCGTTGCTCTCCGAGGTGATCCGCACCTCGGCCACCTTGGCACCTTCCTTGACCGGCGGCTTCAACGGTCCGAGATAAACGATCTGAGCCTTGATGCGGAGATCCTTGGCTGAAACGGGAAGCAAAATCCGCACTTCGGAATTCGTCTTAACCGGAACGCCCCATTTTCGTCCGCCCCAAACCCTTGCTTCCCCCACGACCTCATCCTTGTCGAACACCTTGTAGGACTTGAAGTTCACAAAGCCCCAGCTTAAGAATTTGAGGGTTTCCTCCCGGCGTTCGCGATCCGATTCGAACCCATTCATAACGGCAACAAGCCGTCGGCCGTCTTTGACGGCGGAGGCCGTAACGCCATAGCCGACCCCTTCGGTGAATCCAAGTTTCAAGCCGTCGGCCGGAATGGACGCATTGAGCAGCGGGTTGAGATTCCGGAAATTGTAGGTCCGGTATTTGAATTCCTTCTGCGAAAAATATTGGTAATATTCTGGGTAGGTATCGATCAGATAGATAGACAGTTTCGCCAGCTCGCGCGCCGTCATAAGGTTACCCTCATGGGGAAGGCCCGACGAATTTCCGAACGTTGATTTTTCAAGCCCAATCGCGCGGGCTTCATCCGTCATCATCTGTGCGAATGTGTCGTCCGTTCCTCCAAGCCCTTCCGCCACGGCGATGCATGCGTCATTCGCATTCTGAACGGCAATGCCCTGGATGAGATCGCTCACCTTTGCGGTCTGATTCAGCGGCACGAACATGGAAGTGGTGCGCGATGGCGCACCGCCGGTCCTCCAGGCGTAGAGGCTGACAGGAAACTCAGTCTCCATGGAAATCTCGCCGGCTTTGAGCTTTTTGAATAAAATCTCCAGCGTCATGATTTTACTCATGCTCGCGGGCGCGAACAGCTTGTCGGCATTCTTCTCGAAGAGGACGGCGCCACTGCCGGCGTCGACGAGAATCGCCTCGGCCGCACCCGTTTGGAAGGCAGGCGAGGATTGCGCCGCAGCGAGATGCGTGTGCGCAAGGAGGGCTATGAAAAGCAGGACTAGGCGCATAGGTATCGATCCCGGCTGGTATGGACGCTTTTATAGCAACTCAAGAGCCGGTTGGCTAAGATTTAGGTGACAGAACCCATTAAATAAGTCATCGGCCGCTCATGTATAGTGCGGAATTGGTTAGTGAAGGCTCAGCAGCCGTCAGCCATTTGCCGGTTTCTGCGGTGCGCCGCCCTTCGAACCCCCCTTTTTTTACGACAAGCGGCCATTCCGCACTAATAGCGGCAGCGGCCAACATGTGGGCTTTAGGCGTATTGGGCGTCTCGGCGCTGGAGACCACGCGCGGCGCCCAAGGCTGGCGCGCAAGCATGGCACGCTCATAACTGTCGTCGCCGTTGAGGGGGGCGGGCGCAAGGTAACGGACACGCACCGCAGCGGTGCCATGGCCGTAAAAACCGAGGAGCTCGGCGGCCTTGTGCGAGAGGTCGATGATACGGTCATCGTGATACGGGCCGCGGTCGTTGATCCGGACCACCACGGTACGGTTGTTGGCGAGGTTTGTGACGGCCGCGTAAGCCGGCAACGGCAGGGTGGGATGAGCCGCGGTGAGCGCATTCATATCGTAGATTTCGCCATTCGCGGTGCGGCGGCCATGGAAAAAGTCGCCATACCATGAGGCTAGCCCAACGCGGTCGTACGATTGATCGTTAACCGGAACATACCATTTTCCGCCGGCGAGGTACGGATCTCCAAGCTTGAATACACCGCCGCCTTTCGGCACCGGGTCGCCCACTTTGATAACCCTCGGGCTCAGCTGCTGGGTTTCATCGATCGTGCGGGAGCTTTTGGAGACGGAGCAGGCACAGAGCGCTGCGGCGAGTGCTGTTACAATCATGATCCGGCTTTTGGGGTCGCTGGCGATGCGCCGCAGACAAAACTCAACTGGCGCCAGAACCAAGCCCAAGGTGCGATTCGGGCAAATGCTGGGCAATTGGAGATTGCCCAACAGGTTCGCGCCAGCGAAGCTCTCCTTTCCCAGCGCAGCCCGCTCGTAAGCGCATCCAAACTTCCCGGCTCGACCCATGGTAAACGCCGCCCACGCAATACAACCAAAAGACGTACCTCGCTAGGAATAAGCGAGGCCGGTTAATGGACCATTGCGGAAAGACAGACTCTGGGTCATGGTTTGCCGCCTGGCGATGCCAAATCCGGCTGTGCGGTTGAACCGCTCCGTCATTGCGAGCGAAGCGAAGCAATCCAGAGACCGCAAACGCGAGCGCGGTGCAGGTTTCCCTGGATCGCCGCGGCGGCAAGAGCCGCCTCGCGATGACGGCATTGCGGAAAGCCGCACCGTGAGGCAATGAGGCGATCCGCTAGGTCCGGAGTGACGCTTAGCATTTGAGGGACGATGGCTAGCCGAAAAGCCGGCCGGGCGTTTTGGGACCGGCTTGCGAATGAGATCGAAGGCGACGCGGCCTCCGGTATGTTCGTGCGCGGACGCTATTCCACCGATGCATCCATGTATCAGTGTTTTCCCGCCGGCGCGGCCGCGCCCAAGTCTCCGGGCGACGTCGCGATCATCCTTGAAATGGCACGCGAGGAGGGGCTGCCCGTCATTGCCCGCGGAGGCGGCACGTCAACCGCGGGGCAAGCGCTTGGTGAAGGCATCGTTGTCGATTTTTCGAAATATCTCTACCGGCTCATAGAGATCGACACGGAAAATCTAAAATGCACAGCTGAGCCGGGGTGCCCGCCCGCGGCAATAAACGCAGCGCTCAAAGCCCACAATCTCATCTTCCCGGTTGACATCGCCTCGGCTCGCCAGGCCACGATTGGCGGGATGCTCGGCAACAATTCGAGCGGCATCCGCGCCCTTCGCTACGGCACGATGCGCGACAACGTCGCCTCAGCCGATGCCTTTCTCGCGGACGGGCAGCGCGTGCTCTTCAACGCGGTTTCGGAGACTGACGGTGCACAAGCTTGCCCTGGGCGCGACCGGCTTCTCGATCTTCTCCAATTTGGAGAGCTGCACGAGAAAGCCATCGCGACGCTTTGGCCCTTGCGCGCACCCGGAACGCCGGAGCCGGAGGCCTACGATCTTCGCACGTTGCTGGCGAGCTCCGCCGATCAGAATATGGCGCGCCTCTTGGCGGGATCGGAGGGAACGCTTGCTATTGCGGCGAAGATCGAGCTCAAGCTGGCAAGAAGGCCGGCCAACCGTGCGCTCGGCGTCTGCCGGTTCGCCGATCTTGGCGCGGCGCTGCGGCTCGTTCCCAAAATCATGGTGCTCAATCCTTCGGCCATCGAAGTTTTGGATCGAACCTTGCTCGAGTTCTTGGCGTTTCAGGCAAGATCCGATGTTCAGGCTGCGCGGCTCTTGCAAGGCGAGCCCGATGCGGTTTTGATCGTCGAGTTCGACGAGGAGAACCCGGTCGCCAATACGAGGCTTCTCAAAGCGCTCGACGATTACGTCTCCGATGGCGGCAAGGGCAAATTCGGGGTGATCGAGATCCTCGGCGAGAAGGCGAGGGCGGCGCTGTGGCGCCTGCGCCGCGAGGCTCTCACCCGCGCCTGGTCGCTAAAATCGGCGGCGCAACCCTTATCCTTTCTCGAGGACGGAGCCGTTCCGGTCCACAATCTGGCCGCTTATGGCGCAGCTCTTGTGGCTTTGTTCGAAAAGCATGGCGTGCGAAGTGCAATCTATGGGCAGGTAGGCCGGGGCTCTTTGCATGTCAGGCCCATCCTCAATTTGCGCCACGCCGAGGACGTAAGACGCATGCGTCAGCTTGGCGATGAGATGGCAGCTCTGCTACATGCCCATGGCGGCGCCTTGACAGCCGGGCATGGCATTGGGCTCGCCCGAAGCGAGGCGCTCGAACGCCGGCTGGGGCCCGAGGCCATCGGCCTCTTCGCTCAGCTCAAGGCGCAGCTCGATCCCGGCTGGCTACTAAACCCGGGGAAAATTCTGCGCGCGCCCCGGTTCGACGAGCCGGCCCTGCTCCGCGCACCGCGTGAAGCGAAGGCTCTGGAGGACGTGTCCATTTCGCTCGCCTGGGGGCCGTCGCCGTTGCCCGCCCGCGCGCTCGATCACGCCCGGCGCTGCAACGGACTTGGCTTGTGCCGGACGGGAGAGCGGCGCTTCGCCTGCCCTTCCTTTGGCGTGACGCGCGACGAGCGGGACAGCCCGCGCGGGCGCGCCAACAGTGTGCGGCTAGCACTTTCGGGGCAGCTCGGCGAGGGCGCACTGGGTTCGGACGAAATGGTCGAAGCCATGCAGCTTTGCGTCTCCTGCAAGGCCTGCGAATCGGCCTGCCCCCTCGGCATCGGCATCGCCAAGATGAAGGCCGAGACGCTGGCCGCTGCCCGCGCAAGAGGCCGAGCATCGCGAGCCTTGGATTTGTTTGCCCGGCTGCCCGGATATACGGATAGGGCCCGGCGCTGGCGTGTCCTCCTGGCGATGCGCGATCTCTTTCCGGGGCTGCCGCGCCTGACGGAGCGTCATCTCGGGCTTGCGGCGGACCGGCCCTGGCCAAGATGGGCGGGGCGGCGTTTCAGGATACAAGAGAAAGCGGAACCTGGATCTTTGGGTACGGTTGCTCTGTTCGCGGACACGTTCAACCGGTCCTTCGAGCCGGCAAATTTGCGGGCAGCGGCAAGCGTCTTGAGCGCGGCCGGCTACGCGGTAGTTTCCTTCACCGATGAGAACCGGAAGCGGCCGCTATGCTGCGGCCGGACCTATTACGACGCCGGATATATCGCCGAGGCGCGCGCGGAAGCTGCGAGGATGAGCGCAGCCGTGGAGGCCTTCGAGGAAAAGGGCATTCCGGTGGTGGGTCTTGAGCCCTCCTGCGTGCTCATGATGCGCGACGAATATGCGGCACTTGGCTTGCCCTTGAAGGAGAAGCCGGCCGTGCTGCTGTTCGAGGAATTCGTAACCGCGCGCCTCGCGGAGGGCAAGTTCGCCCTGCCTTTGAAATCCATCGAGGCCGATCTTCTCTTGCATAGCCATTGCCACGAGCGCGCAGCCGGCGTTGAAACCGCGGCGGAGGCCACGCTTAAGCTCGTGCCTGAACTCTCCGTCAGCGTAGCGCCACCGAGCTGCTGCGGCTTGAACGGCGCCACTGGCATGACGCCGGAGACCTTCGAGGCTTCGCTCGCCATGGCAGAGCTGGCGTTGTTTCCGGCAATCCGCAAGGCGGGCCGCGACGCGTTTGTGGCCGCCACCGGCTATTCCTGCCGCAAGCAAATCCACGACGGGCTTGGCCGTACCGCGCGGCACCCCGCGACGATCCTGGAGCTTGCGCTCAAGGGCGACAAAGAGATCGTCAGTTAAGCCGATTGTGCGGCACCGGCAGAAGCCGCATAGTACCGGTCTCAACCTGGTCCGTTTTTGGGTGAAAGCCAAGCTAGGATTTTCTTTGCTTTTCTTCGCTAATGTTTGTCTGGCCAAAGGAGCAATGAAATGATTCGCAGGTTCATTTTCGCGTTTGGAGTTCTGGCAGTGGCTTCGGCTACAGCTGGACTGTTGCACGCTGGGCAGCCGGACGCCGCGAAGAACGCCGCCCCGGTTGCCGTCGCTGAGGCCATCCCTTCGAAATCCGCCAGCGAAGCGCCCTTGGCGGGCGCCATCGCTCCCGCCCCTGCCACGCCGCAAGCAGAAGCACTACGCAAGGCGCTTTCCAGCCTCGCGGCCGGAGATAGCGACGAAGAGCGCAACGAGCGCGCGGCGCTTATGTCCTTTTACGAGGCGCGCGGCTACGCGCCGCTTTGGCTGAGGCCGGAGAGCGGCCTTACACCCCATGCATCGCTGGTGACCGCGGAGCTCAAGCGCGCCAGCGAATGGGGGCTCGATCCGCGCGATTTTCCGTTGCCCGCCGGAACGGAGCGCGAGGGATCTGCCGCTACCCCCGAAAAGATCGCTGCGGACGAAATCGCCATTTCGCAGGCGGTCCTGAAATACGGCCGCTATGCGCGCGGTGGGCGCATCATCAACCCTGCCGAACAATTGAGCTCCTATCTCGACCGCCGGCCCCAACTTCTAGCCCCAAGATCGATTCTCGATGGCATCGCAGGTGCCGCAGAGCCCGGCGCCTACCTGCGCGGCCTGAACCCGGCCCATCCGCAATTCGAGCTGCTCCGCCAGAAATTTTTGGCCCTTCTCGCCCAAGATAAGCAGAAAAGCGCCGCGGCGAAGCGGCTGCTCGCCAACATGGAGGAATGGCGCTGGATGCCGGCCGACATGGGCGGCCTCTACATCTGGAATAATATTCCGGACTTCACCCAGCGGGTGGTCAAGAACGGCGTGGTGCTGCGGAAGGTGCGCATCGTCGCGGGAGAGACCGATAAGCAGACGCCGATTTTCACCCGGCCCCTCAAGAAGATCACCCTCAAGCCCACATGGATTGTGCCCGATTCCATCAAGGTGCGTGAAATTTGGCCGAGCTTGCTCAACGGCGGCGGGCTGATGCGGCAATGGGCGCTGGAAGTGCGCACCAAGGACGGTCAGCCGGTCAATTGGCGCAGGGTGAACTGGGCCGCAACCGATATCCGGGAATACGACGTGATCCAGCCGAACGGGCCAAAGACAGTGTTGGGGAAGGTCAAGTTCTCATTTCCAAGCCAGCACACCGTCTTCATGCACGATACAAGGGCCGCGGACAAATGGATGTTCAACGTCGCCCAGCGAACCTATAGTCACGGCTGCATGCGGGTCGCCGACCCGATGGGACTGGTCAAGGTTGTGCTTCGCGAGGACAAAGGCTGGGATGCTGGGCGCGTCAACGAGACGTTTAGCGAAGGCCCGCTCAACAACGAGATCGCCATCGAGCACAAAATTCCGGTTCACATGACTTATTTCACTGCATTGGTGGGCGAGGACGGTGAGTTGCACACCTTCCCCGACGCCTACGGTCACGAACGGAGAATCACTCTGGCCCTGGAAGGCAAGTGGGACCGGATCGTCAAGGGCCGGGATCACCTTGCGCCCGTGGAGCTGGATATGGCCTCTGCACACCCGCAGCATTATGCGGAAGACGGCCTGAGCGACCGGCAGGAATGGCCGCGGCGCAATGAAGCGGAATGGCCGCAGCGCGACGGCCGCCGGGCCAGCAACCGGAGTTTCTTCGAGTCCATTTTTGGCGGCGGCAGCTATAGCCGCTAGCCATCGCGTTATGAAAGCCGGATCTGGTTTGCGAGAGCTATTTCCCCGGTTCCATCGACCGTAACCTGGAGCGGCCGGCCCGCTGCGTCCTCGAATTGAACTTCCGGCCAGCGCGGCGCATGCGAGCCGGACCGCGCGATTTTTACAATCGGCGGGGAAGACCCCCTCACTCCGTCTCTCTCCCAGCCAGCCCGCCCCGGCGGGCTGGCCTTTTTCGCTGCCGCACCCGCAAACGGGTGCGGCTGGGGAGAGAGGACGCCCGAAATATCCTCTTCCCTCGGGGAGAGGGCCGCAGCTTCTTCCCCCTCTCCCCCGGGGGAGAGGGCGGGGTGAGGGGGTCTTAAATCATCCCATTCCGCTTCGATTTGCAGAAGACAGGGCGGGCTGGCGCAATCGGCGAGGCTTTCGCCGTCGTCGTCGAAAAGTTCGAGTTGCGCCTTCCCGCCTGGCAACGGGAACAGCCGCAAGGTAAGCGGCCCGCGTCTCCATGAGAGCGATGGCCCAAGGGGCAGGATCGAGCCAGCGCGCGCGAATACGGGCGCCGCACCAAGCGGCGCTGGCACCTCGGTATGGCCGCCAGGATAGCGCTCGCCAGTCCGCACGCAGTACCAGCCGCCTTCGGTTTGCGGTAGCCAAACGCTCCGGCTCACAGCACCCCGCTCTACGACGGGCGCGACCAGCAGATCGCGGCCCAGCATGAACGCGTCATGCTCTTCATAGCTCCCGGCTTGATCGGCGAAATCATAGAACAGCGGGCGCAAAACCGGCTCATAATGCGCATGAGCACGCCACAACAGGGTGTACAACAGCGGTATAAGCCGCTCGCGCCAATTCAGCGCCTCGCGCACCGCCCCAAGGATTTCGGGATACATCCAGGGCTCGCTGGCGCTGCCATCGTCATTCCACGAATGGATCGAGAAGCGCGGCCAATAGATGCCTTGCTCGATCCAGCGCAGAAAAAGCTCAGGTTCGGGGCGAGGCCCGGCGAAGCCGCCCACATCGTGGCCGAAGTTGAAAATCCCCGATAGGCTAAGGCCGTGCCCCATGCGCAGGTTGTAGCGCAGCGTTTTCCAGCTCGAGCTATTGTCGCCGGTCCAGGTCTGGGCGTATCGCTGCATGCCTGGGCCGCCGGAACGCGAGACAAGGAAGGGACGCTTGAGCGGCGCGTGCTCGCGCTGCGCGAGCGATGAGGCACGCAGCATCAGCCCGGTTTGCACGGGCCGCAGGCAGGCCATCGCCCCCCCGCGCCCGTTAAGGCTCACGCGGGCGGCATCGTCCCAGATTTCGAACTCGTTATTATCGTTCCAGGTCGAAGCGATGCCGTGATCGAGGAGCTGCGCCTTCACCTCGCGCACCCACCAGGCCGTGGTTTGCGGATTCGTGAAATCGAGATAAGCGGCCTCGCCGCCCCAGAATTGCGCCATATGCGGGCGGCTTTCGTCCTCGCTACCGCGCACGAACCCCCGGAAGGCTTCCACCTCGGCGAAGCGCGGGTGATCCGTCAGCATTGCCGGTTTGACGTTGGCGATGAGCCGGACGCCGGCATCGGCGAAACGGCGCGCGAGCCGGGCGGGATCGGGAAAGCGGCTCCCGTCCCATGTGAAGACATTCCGGCGCCCGGCCTTTTTCGTGTATCCCGAGGAGAGGTGAAACGAGCGGCACGGAATAGTGTGCTCGCCAAGCCGGGCGAGGAACTCGCCGAGACGCTCTGCGGCGTCCGGCGCCTCCGTATACCCCATCGCCGAGCCAGAATAGCTTAAGGACCAGTGCGGCGGAAATGCTATCCGGCCGGTCAGCGCCGTGTATCGCTCCACAACGTCCCGCAGCGCGGGACCGAAAATCACATAGAGATCGAAATCGCCATCCGCCGCCTCGAAGCTCCGGTAAAGCCCGTGATAAGCGTCGATTTCCTGGCCGAGATCGAAAGCGGCATGCGCGAGATTATCGTAGAACAGCCCCACCGTGCGGCCGCCAAGGTCCGGGCGAACCGTGAGGTAAAAGGGGATGTGCTTGTAAAGCGGATCGGTTGTCTCCGCGTCGTAGCCGAGCGCGTCGGCGGTGCGCATGCGCAAGCGCCGGCCTGCCTTGTTGGCATTGCCGCTTTTCTCACCGAAGCCGTAATAACGATCGCCCGGCTCGCGTACCAAATAATGCAAAAAGCCCGATCCGCCGCGCCTGTAGCAATAGGCCTGGGTTTGCCGGTCTTGCAGGACAGGCTCGAATGCTGCCTCCGCGCTTGGGCGGATGAACCAGGTGAGCGCAAGCGGGGAGCGGCGCACCTCCACTCTGACCAGCGCGGTTTCGATAGCGATGGCGGCTTCGGTCTCCGCGACGGAGACAATCTCGCAGCCGGGAAAGCCGGCCGGATCGAGCCTATCGCGGCCGTCGATAGGGTCGTCTCCAGCCAGTTCCGGCGAAAGCGACCAGGTGCGTTGACAGCGCAATCCTTGCGGCGGGACGATGAGAGCGCGGACGAGGTAGCTATCCAGAAAAAACAGTATAAGCCGGTAGCCGCGGCAGAGCCCGATCTCCACACGGGAGGGCCTAATGGAAAGGACTTGCGCGCCACCTAGGGTTTGCACCGTCTTGCACTCGCTCGCTGAAGCCTGTGGGTCCGGTCATTGAAGATTTGCCGGACTCTGCGCGCTTTGCAATTATCTTACACCAAGGGTCATTGATGGTGGCCCATGTCATGGCCTTTCCGGGACTTGATTACCCCGATATTTCCGCTGCCATGCACCGCAGGGTTCGATTTCGCCGCAGCGTCGTCCCCACGCAGGCGCGTGTGAATAAATCGATTGCCGAAGCATTGCAAGGCGCGCAACCGTCATTCCCGCGAAGGAGCGTGTGAAAAAATCGAAATGCGAAGCCAGCGTATAAGCTACGAACGTCATTCCCGCGAAGGTGGGAATCCATTTATCGTGCTGGAACAAGCTATTAGCATGGGTCCCCGCCTTCGCGGGTACGAC
>JBKQOR010000255.1:0-8953 GCA_052145435.1 Rhodomicrobium sp.
CGAAGACACGGCCAGCCCCGGACGAATAAACGGAAATGCGGTAGCCAACCCGCGCATCAGAGCTTGATCACCGTCGTCTGAATGGCTCTGCCTCCCGCCATGCACGATCCAGCTTGCAACCATCCCCCTGCCGATGGCAAAGGGGCCGATGCGGCATGCGTTGTGCCCTTGACAATAAACATCAGAGCAATCCAGAGCAACACATTGAAACTCCTGGATTGCCACGGGGCTAAAGCCCCTCGCAACGACGAAAGCGATGAGTCAGTTTCGATTGCATCCGATATAACATTGGCGCCGCGCGCTTTCTCTTTTTCAGCGGAAGGGCGGCTCGTCGAAGGACCGCAACTTTCTCGAATGAAGGGTGTCGCGTCTCTGCTTGAGAAGTCCGAGAGCGGCAAGGCCAATCTCCAGATGCTGGGCGATTGCCGTCTGATAGAACGCGCTGGCGGCTCCCGGCAGCTTGATCTCGCCATGCAGCGGCTTGTCCGAGACACAGAGAAGCGTACCATAGGGAACGCGCAGCCGGAATCCTTGCGCTGCGATGGTGCCGCTCTCCATGTCGACGGCAACAGCGCGCGAGAGGTTGATGCGTTTGCGTTCCTGTGTGAAGCGCAGCTCCCAGTTGCGGTCGTCATTGGTGACGACGGTGCCCGTGCGCAGCCGTTGCTTCAGCGCGTCGCCTCCGAGCCCTGTAACAGCGGCAGCCGCTTCCTGCAGGGCTACTTGAACCTCGGCCAGCGCGGGGATCGGCACGCTGGGTGGCACAAGATCGTCGAGGATGCGGTCCTGACGAAGATAGGCGTGAGCGAGCACGTAATCGCCGATGGATTGGGTGTCGCGGAGGCCTGCGCAATGACCCACCATGAGCCAGCAATTGGGGCGGATGACAGCGAGGTGGTCGGTAATATTCTTCGCGTTGGACGGGCCGACACCAATGTTGATCAGCGTTACGCCGGAGTCGCCGCCGCCCGTTAAATGATAGGCGGGCATTTGATAGCGATGCCATTGGGAGCTGGTCACGAGCGCCTCGGCTTCCGCGGCCGAATGCTGCCTGCCAACGCTCACGTCGCCCGGCAGCACGAGCCGGTCGAAAACGCTTTTGCGTTGGAGTTGCTCGCGTCCCCAGTGCACGAACTGATCTACGTAGCGATGGTAGTTGGTCAGCAGGATCCAGCGCTGCACGTGGCGCCAGTCGCTACCCGTATAGTGGACGAGCCGGCGCAGGGAAAAATCGGTGCGGCCAGCATCGAACAGCGCAAGAGGATAGGGATCTCCCTCCTTGCGCTGCCATAGGCCATCCGCGATTTCATCGCCGACGGAAGAAAGCCGTGGCGTTGGGAAATGGCGCGCAAGCTCGCCTGCGGAGACGTTCGCATTTGTGATCTCCTCCGCGCGCTCGATCACATAAGGATAGGGGATCTCTTGAGAGCTGACCCCAACCTCGACTTCGGCACCGTATTCCGACACAAGCGGATCGAGTTGCTCAAGAAGATAGCTACGGAAAGCCGCCGGATGGGTGACCGTCGTCTCATACGCGCCCGGCCGCTGCAGCTTGGCGAAAGCGCGCAGCGTGGGCGAGCGTGTGTGCTTCTCGTTGCGGTAGCTTACCCGCAGAAACGGATAATGGAATTTTGCGCGGGTCTCCGGTGACGGCGGAATGCGCGTGTTGAGATAACGGTCGAGCGCTTCCGCCAGCGCGGAAGCGGCTTTGGCGTAAAGCTCCTCGAGCCGGTCGGCTGCGGCGGCGGGTGCGGATCGCTTTGAGGTGGATGGCTTTGCCATGAAATGCACACCGCGATTGAAGAAACGGAGCAACCCTTATGGTTACGCCTGCCTGCGCAAAGCTTGCGGGCCAGTTGGAGCGGACGGCCCCGAATGCCATCTTAGTGCGGGGATGAGGCCGTTGAATAGTTCGAACTAAAACCCGAACATGTGGTCGAGGCTGAAGGAGGCTTCGCCGCAGACCAGCCCATGGTAGCCGAACAGCCGGCAGGTCGTATCGCGGATGGTAACGTAAGCGCCCCCGCCCGCGGCCTCCAGCGTTCGCGGCTCGAAGGTCTCGCTTACCCGCCAATAATAGGAGCCGCTGCAAGGGATCGCGACGCGGGCGCGCGCAATTTCCTCGCCTTTGCCCGACGTCAGGATCAGCGCGGTGTCCGATTTCGCGTGCCAGGGCGCAGAGGCTGGGTAAATCAGATGACAAAGCGTGTCGTAGGGTTTCTGGCCCACGCGCAGGAAGAGGCGCGTGGTGAGCCCCGGCGCCCGTCCGGAATAGCTCTGCGGCTCATCCTTGTATACAAGCACGGAGTTGAACATATGGCTGCCGAAAGAGCTTTCCGCGGCGTGGCCGCTCACCCGGTCTCGATATCGGAACAGCCCGTGTAACCAGCCATCGGCCTCCCGGCCCGCCTCAAAATCGTACATAATTTCAACATGGCCGTATCCGGAGCGCAGGCCTTTGCCCTTCCCGCCAAGCAATTCGCTGACGTCGAGAAGACTCGCGTGATAGCGCGGGAGATTACCGAACCGGTACTCTGCCGCCGCCTCGCCGCTCGCGTCGTAAACGGTAGCCTTCAGCGGAAAGTGCGCGATGCCGCGTGCCATTGGCGTTGGCAGGATGAACGTGTCGAACCGGCCGGGCGGCAGGACGGGCGCCGGCAAAATGTGCCCCTTGCCCAGCATCGTCCCGAGCTCTGCGAGCTTCGGATCTGGCTTGAGATCGTTCCGCTCCACGTTCACGTGGGCGATGCGCTGGCGGCCCGATTTCGCGAACACCTCGTAGCGCGGCCGGACTAAGTACTTACCCGCTGCGATCTCCACCTGCTGGGGCCACCGCGCTTGCGGCAGAAGCTCCGAAACGCTCAATCGCCGGGTTGCGAAAGGGGCAACCGGTTGGCCGAGCGGCACGGCATCTTCGCGGCCCATGATATTTAGGGCGATCTCACCCGCGGGGATCTCGAAGGGCTGGCTGTTCTGCACCCAGAAAACAACATCCTCATCGTCGGCCGGCGCGGGCAGGCCGGCGTAGTAATCGGCAGGCCAGGAATTCGCGTCATGCGTGCATGACAGCACGTCCGGCGTATCGCCATAGGTGTCGAGAGCGTATTTCACAACATCGTGGCCTTGAATGCCTATGGCATGAATAAAGAGCTGTCCCGTAAACTCCGCCAGATTGAACCGGGCGCGGACTTCCTTGCTGTCGAGTATTAACGCGCTGTTCGCAGCACCGGCCCTATCTTCCCACTCGGCGAGCAGCTGGCCGCCCTCGCCGTATAGCCGGCACCAGAAACGCACGTTTTTCGCGCCATAGGCGCCCCAATAATTCGCGGAGACGAGGCGCGTATGATGGCCTTGGGTCTCGCGGAAGAAGACGAAGTTCGTCGCAAAATTTAAGGGTGCGAGATAGCGCGCACGGTCGCTCAGCATGTGATCGGGCAAGCGCAGCGCGTCGAGGCTGTGCACGGCCATATCGGGCGTCATCAGATGCTTGATCTGATCGGCAAGGCGTGAGGCATCGAACGCGGTGATGAAAAGCGACGAAGCCTTCGAGTCCCGCAGGCCGGTTATAAGCTGCGCCGGCTGGCCCCCGAAAACCCGCCCCTGAGCTTCCACATCCTGCACATAATAGCCGGCGAGCGGAAGGTTCGCGATATCGCAGGCCTGCGCGACCGTACCGGCCATGTTCAGTGGATCGTAAATGGCAACCGGGCCTTTGGCGCGCAGAGTGCGCAGAAGGTCATGTGCCTTTTCTGCCGCAAGTGGATGGGTGAGGGCTTTGAAAAAGGCGTTGCCGCCCGATACGTTGCTAAATGTCTGGATCCGCAGCGGCATGCTCTTACGCAATCCCTCTTGCATCGGCGATGATGAATTCACACAACCGGTCGAACTTCTATCCGGCAAAACGAAGGCGCGCGCGCCCGCACGATGCGGCGGCTAACTTGTCCACTCCTTGAAGAAGGCGGAGGCGCTGTGGCGTGTCTTCTCGCGCCAGACCACCCAATTGTCGCGCACCCAATTGAGCTGAATAACCTTGCGCTCGCCGCAGAAGGATTTGTGACCGTGCCAGGCGTTTTTGGTATTGAGAAAGGCGAGCAGCGTTCCCCGCGCAGGCGGCACCTCCATCACCATGTCATCGAGATCGGTGGGCGAATTGAGGAGGCGTAAGCGGCCGCCATCGGCTTCCCACATGCCGTTCATATAAATGAGAACGGTGACAAGCTTGCTCTTGCTGTCGAGATGGATTTGTCCATCTTTTTCGCGGGCGCGCCCGCGGACTGTAATGGTTGTGGGGCGTCTTTTGAGGTCGATACCGAGCTTATTGCCCATGAGATCGCGGAACCGGGGCTCGCGAAGCTCCCTCATGAATTCGGAAAATGCGGGGCCGGAACGGAGTGTTTCCAAGGGAAAGCTGCCGGGCTGCGAAATCGAAGGGTAGTCTTTCTCCACAAGATCCAGCGCATGCTCATCTACGAAATTGGGGACGATAACGAATGGGAAGGGGCTTGCATAAGCAGGAATTCGTTCCAAGGCCGCCAAATTCAGCATCGATTCTCCCGCGTCTGCCGCTGCACAGCTTGCCATGCCGCGTTGCTTGGCTGCCGTTCATAGCGCAGTGCCGCCAGCTACGCAACTATCCGCAAAGAAGGCGGCTGGCGCGTGCCCGTTTCATTCAAGAGCCAGACACGCGCATAAACGCTAATTGAGCGGCGAACGCAGCGAATGCACAAGGTAGTTGAACCCGACCTTCACGGTGTTCGCTGTGAGGTTGTTGTCGAGCCGTCCGCTCGAGGAAACGAGGCAGCAGCTGAAATTGCTGTTGTCGAAGTCGAAATACAGGTACTCTGCTTTGACGGTCCAATTTGGCGTGAGCAAGTACTCCACCCCGCCGCCAACCGTCCAGCCTGTGAACGTGCCACTGTCCTGATAGATGCCATCGTAGGCATCGCTCACGTGGACATCGCCAGTAAAGAACGCGAAGCCGCCCTTGGCATAGATGAGGGCATTGCCAAGCGTTAGTCCTGCCCGGCCGGTCACATCGCCATAGAACCCGCTGCCGCTCGATACGCGGAGAATTCTTTTCGAGTTTGTTGGATCGATGAAGTTTCCGCTTGTCCCGGTATCCAATCCGCCAAGATCGATTTCGACGCCATAGACAAAGTTGCCGGCCTGGACATTGTAACCGAGCTGACCGCCTCCGAAGACGCTCGATGCGCTCAGGCTGTTGAAGGGGATGCTCCCGGAGCTTCCAAGGAGGATGGCGTTATTGGCGGCGTCGACCGAGGTCCAGGCCCAGCCCGCGGAGCCGCCGATATAGAAGCCTTGCCACAACGGCAAAGGCGCATATACCGGCTCGTCCTTATAGCCGCCATAACCGCCGCCATAGAGATCGGCTGCTTGAGCCGTACCCGTCACGAATATCACGCCGAGCGTAGCGGCGCAGAAACGAATGAACTTTCCAACTGACATGAGTTTCCCGCTTACGTTGTTAACAGTTGAGCTTTACGCGGTACACGGGAAAGGAATGCCATCCCCGCCGTTTCTACGCAAGCGTGTGCGAAGTTGCGCCAACACGTATTCGGTGTATAGCCTGTTGATGGCGCCGGCAGGCCGGCGGCCTCCAAGCCGATTCGCGCCTGTTTCCTTTGGCAAATTCCGGAGCTGTCGCTTCTGTGGCACAGTGGCGGAAAGTTCTTTCCGATGGCGCCGGCGGCTTCGAGAACGAACGCCTCGCGACCCGGACGAGCGCCAGCTCGCGCGCTACCGCGAGGCCTATGACCCCGCCACCGATGACAACGCACTCAGAGCCAGGACCATGACGCCTCACCGGCATTTCACGAGAACGGCAGCCAATTGTCCTATGCACCGGACCGCAGGAGGAACCCTGGTGGACTGCCACGGCTGGCGGCTGAGGCCGAACCCAGTCGGGTGGGATTCGTCTTGCCTCAGGCTCGGCTATCTCAAGTCCCAGTTCGCGTGCAGCAATTCCAACGGCGGCTAACCGGCGCCTCAAGAAATATCGCATGGAGAGCCAGCCAGCCCTTTTTGGGCTGGCTGAAGTGCATGGGATTACTGCGCCGCGACGAGTTTCGGCGCCGCGATGGAGCCGGCCGAGGCGTCCGCCGCGGTTAGGACGCCTTCCTCGACGATCTCGGCGAGCTTCCGCCGCGCTTCCTCCGCCTCGCGCTGCCGAGCCCAAAGCCCGGCATAGAGGCCCCCGGCCGCAAGCAACGACAGATGGGTGCCGCGCTCGACGATCTGCCCCTTGTCCATAACTAGGATCGTGTCGGCATGGATCACCGTCGAAAGCCGGTGCGCGATGACAAGCGTGGTGCGGTTTTTCGCGATGCGGTCGAGCGAGGCCTGGATCTCCTTCTCGGTGAAGCTGTCGAGCGCCGAGGTCGCCTCGTCGAGCATGAGAATTGGCGGCGCCTTTAAGATGGTGCGGGCGATCGCCACGCGCTGCTTTTCGCCGCCGGAGAGCTTTAAGCCCCGCTCGCCGACCATAGACTGATAGCCGAGCGGCAACTGCTGAATGAATTCATCGATTTGCGCGAGCCGGGCCGCTTCCTGGACTTCCGCGGCCGGAGCCGTCACACGGCCATAGCGGATGTTATACTCGATGGTGTCGTTGAAGAGCACAGTATCCTGCGGCACAATGCCGATGGCAGCCCGGAGTGCCTCCTGGGTCACATCCCGGATATCCTGGCCGTCGATGAGGATGCGGCCCGATTTCACGTCGTAAAACCGGTAGAGAAGCCGCGAGATTGTCGATTTGCCCGCACCCGAAGGACCCACGAGGGCGACCATGTGCCCCGCCGGAACCTCGAAATCGACGCCACTCAGGATCGGCCTTGCTTGCTCATAGGCGAAGTGCACATCCTCGAATTTGATCGCTCCATGGGAGACGACGAGCGGCTTCGCGCCGGTCCGGTCCTTGACCTCTGGCGCCTGCCCCAAAAGGTCGAACATGGCCTCGATATCGACGAGCGCTTGCTTGAGCTCGCGGTAGATCATGCCCATGAAATTGAGCGGCTGGTAGAGCTGAATAAACACAGCGTTGATCAGCACGAAGTCGCCGATGGTCATGGTCCCCTTCGCGATGCCGCGGGCCGCGAACAGCATCGAGAGCACCATGCCTGTTGTGAAAATCAAGGCCTGGCCCGCGTTCAGCACCGCGAGCGAGCTGTAAGTGCGGATGGTGGCGCGCTCGTATTTCGCCATCGACCGGTCGTAGCGCTCCGCCTCCCAGCGCTCGTTCCCGAAATACTTCACGGTCTCGTAATTCAGAAGACTGTCGACCGCTTTCGTGCTCGCCTCCGTGTCAGCCGCGATATATTCGCGCCTGATAGCGATTCGTTTTTCGCTAAAAAAGAAACTGAACCAGGAATAAAACACGATCATCGCGAGAACGAGAGCCACGAGCTGCCAGCCGAAATAGAAGTCGAACAGGAGGCAAACGAACGTAATCTCGATGACGGTGGGTATGAGGTTCAGCGCGCCCATGCGGATGATAAGGTCGATGGACCCCTTTCCGCGTTCGAGCACGCGCGACAGTCCGCCCGTTTTCCGCTCCAAATGAAAGCGAAGCGACAAATCGTGAACGTGGCGGAACGTAGCGGTCGAAAGCACGCGCGTGGCGTGCTGGCTGATGCGGGTAAAAAGCACGTCCCGCAATTGGACGAAACCGATCATGGAAATGCGCGCAACACCGTAGGCGAGGATCAAGGCGAAGGGGATCGCAAGCGCTTTAGCGGCGGCGGCGCTGCCAGAGTTTTGCGGCAGGCGGCTCAGCGAATCGACCGCGCCCTTGTAAGCGAGCGGCATGGCGATGGTGACAACCTTCGCCGCCACCAGCGCTATGCCCGCAAGCACCAGCCTTGCCTTCAGATCCGGCCTTCCCTCCGGCCACACAAAGGGAAGCAAATGTCTTAAAATCGCCTCGTGACGCTGACTGTCCCCCTTTTCAGGGGCGGGCACATGACGGGAAACGGCGTTATGACTCAATAAATGCCTCTTCGATTTCGGCTTCTAGCCTTGAGGTTGCCGCACATGGCTGGCAGGAGGGTCGCACACTCTCCATATAAGCGCTCCCTGAACTATAGCGAGAGTTTCAAGCTCCTCAAGCGGCGCGCAAGCTTGCCGCGACTACGCTCTTGACCTTGACCGCTCGCAATGTGAAGACGGGCCATGAAATCGAAAAAAACAAAACGCCTTTGTGTATATTGCGGATCGGGCTCCGGGGGCGACCCACGCTACAAATCTGCCGCGCTGACGCTTGGCCGCGCGATGGCCGAAGCCGGAATTGGGCTCGTCTATGGCGGCGGCGGCAATGGCCTCATGGGAGCGGTGGCGGGGGCCGTGCGCGATCGTGGCGGCCACGTTACCGGGATTATTCCGGCCTCGCTTTTAGAGCTTGAGAATGCGCTGGAAAACATCACCGAGCGCTACGTGACCAATGGTTTCCACGAGCGCAAAATGCTGATGTTCAATCTATCCGACGGCTTCGTGGCCCTGCCGGGCGGCGTCGGCACGCTCGAAGAGCTTGTCGAGCAGCTCACCTGGGCGCAGCTCGGTCATCATGAGAAGCCAATCTATATCGTCAACACCGCGGGCTATTGGGATTTGCTGTTGCAAATGTTCGACAGGATGCGCGAGCAGCTTTTCATCCGGCCCGGCTTGGAGACGCCCTACATCGTGGTGGACAACGTTGAGAATGTTGTGCCGGAGTTCCTAAAGCGCCGCCCCGCCCGCCGCGCCGCAGCCGCCGGGCTCATCCGCGCTTAGAGTGCGTCCGGAAAAGCGGGTTCGAAGTGATTGCGAGCGAAGCGAAGACCGTATGTTCATGGCTGAGCGTTGAGGCGACTCATCCCCGATGCGAAAGCAATCGAGGGTTGCCCGGATGGTCCGGGCCTATCCTCAACGCAAGGGGGACGAGCCGTGAAGGATTATACAG
>JBKQOR010000256.1:0-3329 GCA_052145435.1 Rhodomicrobium sp.
CGCCTGCGCTGCTTACGGATGAAATACATAGCAGTATCGGATGCTGCGTAAAAGCTATCAAACGGCGGTGGCGTTTTTTGGCTTACCCCTCACCCCAGCCCTCTCCCGCAAGGGGAGAGGGAGTTGGCTGCGGTTCTGCTACTTCGGGCGAGGAGTAGGGCGCGTCCGTTGCGGTTGCATCCCCTCTCCCCTTGCGGGAGAGGGGTAGGGGTGAGGGGTAGGCCACAGAAGAACTACCCACGATTGGAGGCGCGTGCCCCGTTAAGCGGCGAGGGCCGCGGGCCGCCGGAACGAGCCGGGCTTCGCGCAGGCCCATTTCGCGACCGTGCCGATATCGTAAAACCGGCACGCCTCCATCAGCATGCGGCACTCGGTCCAGATGTCGCCGTCGGACATGGGCATGAACAGATCGTGGATGTTGTCGACCCCCAGATAGCAGCGCACGCCCGCCTCATGCAGCTTCGGGAAGGGCGCGATGGAGTTATGCAAGGGCGCGTTCATTTGCAGCTTTTGCATGCTGAGCGCGGCGGACGGGCAGATGATGATGCCCATATCGGCCTCGGCGACTTTGGCGATGATCCGGTCTTGCTCGCGCTCGTCCTTCGCGCCGACCGAGATCGCATGGATGCCGTATACCATGCCCTGCATGCCGTGCTCGACGGTCTTGGCGGCAAGAAGCTCCGTCTCGTTTTCGAGCGGATTGTTCTCTTGATCGACATGCACCTCGACCGGTTTGCCGAGCCGTTTGGCCAGGTCGAGCACGAGATCGAGATGCGCTTCGGGGCGCGGCCGGTCGCGCGACGGCAAGCCGCCGCAATAATCGGCCAGCCGGCAGGCTTCCGCATATTGCTCGTAGGAGGCTGGGTCGAGCACGCCTTGCAAGGGCTGCACGCCCACCTCGAAGACGATGCGCCCGGCGTAGCGCTTCTTCACCTCCATGGCCGCCGTGACCGGCAGGAGGCCGACCGTGCTGTCGGCATCGACCATGGTGCGGCAGTAAGTGACGCCCTGCTCGATCATCGTCTCAAGCCCGCGGCCGATACGCTCGACCAGGTCGTCATAGGTGTAGTTTTCTTTGAGGTAGCGGTAGATCTCCCACTTCTTCTGCATATCCACCTGGGAGAGGCGCAGGTTCTCCATATTGACGAGATACGCCTTGTCGAAATGCGCGTGGTGGTTGGCGATGCCGCCGAGCCGCTCCACCGCCTCCATGAAGTGGAGGTGAAGGTTCCAGGGCTGCGACTTGTCGGCGAGCTTGTAGCGGAAGGTGCCTTTGCTCGTATCGGCGACGATCTGTTCGAGCGTTGCGATGCCCACGTCGGCGTCGGTGATGAGGGGAATGCCGTTCTCGATGCAGAGTTTGCGGATGAGCTTGGCGTCGGAGGCTTCGTCGTAATCGTCGTCGCCGGTCAGCACATTGATGACGAGATCGAAACGGTTTTCCTTCAGGAATGTGAGGATATTCGGCGCGTGGCGCTCGGTTATTTTATGGATTTCGGTGGTCTCGATACCGTGATCGATAAGAAATTTATGAGTACCTGGCGTTGAATAAGTATCGACTTCTAATGTAAGAAACTGTTTTATGGCAGGAAGCATTCGCTTCTTGTTTTCCTGCTTGCCTGCGCTGATGAGCACTTTTTTCCGGCTCTTGCGCCCCAGCAACTTTAAGTTGAAGGCCAGCATTTCCAGCGATATTCCGTCGTTCATCGGTCTAACCCCTTGGCTCGGCTGTCCCCCTCGATTGTCCTTCTGTCTGCGCGTCTTCGCTTCCGCGCAAAGCTTTAGCTCGCGGTCCCTCCCCGCAAATGGTCCGCATGTTGAAGTGCGAATCACGGCTCGTCAACGCCGAATCGCTGCCGGACACACCGTGAAGGCCATAAACCTGTTGGCGGGCCGCGCGGAGCAGGTTTCTGGCGCGCTCTACTGTCTTTTCACATAGCCGCTATTGAGCATGCAAAGCGAGAAGGAGGTTGTGTACATCTCGGCCGCTTTTTCGCGCGCCCGATCCAGGTTCTCCACGCTGTGGCGCTCCGAAGCGATGGTTTTCTCAAGCTCGGCGCTAGCCGCCAGCGCCTTGGCTTTGCACGCGGTTTGCGCCAGCTCGAAAGCCCGCTCCCTTTCGGTGTCCGTCTTGTATTTGTTTGGATCGGCCAGAACGAATTTCTCGGGCTGCATGGTCGCGGCCGGCGCGCAGGCAGCGAGCGGCAGAAGCACTAAGAGCGGGATCGAACGCAACACGGGATTATTTCCGCAAAAGAAAGGCTATTCCGCCTCCTTAGCACATTTTGCGCGGCGCAAACCGGAAAAACTTGCGGTAAATTTACTGAAAATGCAGGCGCGCTAGCGCTGCAGGCTCCGGGTCACGCCTCGGTACACGCCCATGCCGCCCGCTCCGAAGGCCAGGAGCGACAGAACGGCAAACGGCAGAGCGGCAATGTAGGCATAGGGCGTTGGGATGAAGTACAGCGCCAGCGCGGCAAGCGCGAGATGGATGAGGCCCGCGACGACCGGGCGTATCGAGAAGCCCAGCGCCGAGCCGCATATGGGGCAAATCGGCATGCCCGCAGCAAGCTCCGCTCCGCAGACTGGACATTTGATCACGGCCGGCTCCTCCTTAAACTTCTCCGATGCACGCTATATCGCCGCTCCGAGCCCCGCAAGGCGGCGTTACGCCGCGAGCGCTTGCGTCCGGCCTGTTCAGCCGCTATTCTCAATGCACATTATATACACACTGCGGAACCGAACCTAGAATACCGCCCGAGCGGATTATGGCAAAGCATGAGCAAGTCAAGCCGCGAGATTATTGCGGCGCTTTTGAAGGACGGTTGGATTGAAGCAGGCCAAAGCGGCAGCCATCGACACTTTAAGCATCCATCGAAACCGGGGAAAGTCACGGTGCCTCACCCGAAACGCGACCTGCCGGTGAAGACAATCAGGAGCATTGAGAAAGCATCCGGCGTGAAGATTTTGTAAGCGCTGGCGCGATACGGAAGAGCGAAGTGAGAAAAGTCTACTACCCGGCTCTCATCGATAAGGACGAGGACAGCGATTTCGGCGTGAGCTTCCCCGACTTTCCCGGCTGCGTCAGTGCAGGCGAGAGCATCGAAGATGCTTTGATCGGAGCGCAAGAAGCGCTCGCCGGTCATGTCGCGCTTATGCTGGCTGACGGCGATGCATTACCGAAGGCTTCCGCGCTTGAAGAAGTCTCGGCGGCCAAAGAGCCATCAACCGTAGCAGTCACCCTTATTCCGCTCGTGCTTCCGGGACGTGCGCGGCGCGTGAACGTAACCCTCGACGAAGCGCTGCTCGAAGAAATCGACCGGATCAGC
>JBKQOR010000257.1:0-27418 GCA_052145435.1 Rhodomicrobium sp.
GGAACCTGGCGATGTATCTTATCCGCTCCCAGGGCCTGTCCGTGCCAGAGGCGCGTGAAAACTTCCGCGAAGATCGCGCTCAGGTCATCGCCCTTGTCACGGGCAGGATTCTTTGAATGGCCCTGCCCTGCAGGTTAGCGTTATCTATTCTGGACGTGATCGCCATTCAAGAAGCGGCAGCCCGAAGCAGCCGGTGTCTTTACTCAAAGCCCAGCTTCGCCATCCTTTTTATCTCAGGCACAAAAACCACACCTTCCCGCAAATTCAGCCAAAAGCCGCATTGAGAACGTGATTTCAAGCGAAAGCCTGTTGACGTTTGCCACCACACGGTTCGATGGTCGTGATTGCAACTAGGCTGATTTGGCTGATTCTATTGGCGCAAAGGCAGATTGAGGCTCTTGACCGGATTGGGTGGTCTTACAACATCCGGTAGATTCTAGTCGGCTTGCGTTACAGTGCCGATGCGCGCGGAAAGCCGGATTTTCCAACACAGCAGACATGGACTAAGAAGGAACTCAGATGACGAAAACGCAAGCGGCAGCGGCGCCCAAAACCGTTGCAAAACCCGTGAAGGCCGACATTGTCACGCTTCGCCATCTCGCGACGGAAGTCGCCGAGACGCACGGTTTGTCTCAAAAGCAGGCAAACGAGGTGCTCGCTGGCGCCGTCACAGCCATTGGCAAGCACCTGAAAAAGGGCGCGCGGATCCGAATCGCTGGGCTGGGGACCCTGGAAGTTCGCAAGCGCGCCGCCCGGATGGGCCGTAATCCTGCGACAGGCGAAGCAATCAAGATTAAAGCGAGCAAAAAGGTCGCTTTCCGTCCCGCCAAGGATCTCAGCGAGGCGATCTAATCAGCTAGGCTCTATTGAGGTGGCGGCAGGAGGCTGCTTGGTTATTTTTATTGCTTCGAGCGAGAGTTGCAGTTTTGAGGAGAAACAGCTCGCTCGGCGAGGATGTTTTTGATTGCTGTTACCTCTTTCTCGATTGCACCTAAACGAGCTTCAGTCTCGGTCTTGTCACGGGCTATACCTGACATAAAGCCTCCCACTGTATATCCGGCAACCATTAGGAATGCGCCAAAGGTGACAACCATGGCAAACGGCAGATAGATGCGGGTGAGAGGAATTTCCCCGCGGCCGTTTCCAGGTCCAGCCGGGTGGGGCGGTACATGCCGCCCGGCTTCCGGCTCTGGAGCTGTCATCGCTTGCGTCTCTCAGCTCCCATTGCATGGCAAGGCCTTTGCAGCGCGGCGAAGTTTGCCCTTGCTTCGGCCTTCCCCTCCTCAGTGTAGTGGAAACGCAGGTAGAGAAAACTCAATCCGAGAGCGGCGATAGCAAGAATTACGCGGCCCTCAGCGCTCCTCGCCAGCGCTGCGACGATTTCAAAAGCTGCAGTTACAATTGCACCGATTGCACCCGCGATACCGGTCGCAATCGACCCAAGCGGCCCAAGAAGAGCGAACGAAGCTAGGCTTGTGAGCCTCGACACCGCGAGCTGGCGAGCGAACCATGCACCGATTGCTGTCAATACCGCAATCATTGCGACCCCTCTTTCCCAGTAGCTGGACCTTGATAGTCAAAGTTCCGGTATGCTGCGACATGCTCTTTCCGCATAAGACGGATCACAGCGATAAGGGCGATGCAAAGCGCGGCAATAAACAGCCAGCGGTTTCCGGAAATCCAGTCCCACACACTTTGCACCGGTTCAATAACCGTCCTTATTCCGCTAACGCTATCGAGCACGTTATCGCTCTGAAATGCCTCCGTGACCGCGCTTGCACCGAACAGCCAGGCAAAAATGCGCTGGAGCAGGTTCATGCGCTTTATAGGCGTGTCCCCAGCCCGTTCCAAATCTCCCACTGTGGCAGCGGCGCGCTTTGGAAGCATCGGCTCCGCCGTTTCGAGCGTTTCGTTATAAGAGGCAAGCCACACTCCCGGCTCGCCTTGCAAATCGTTGTCATGCTGAAAAAGAATGATAGCGCGGTGAAGCTGCTCACCGAAGATGCCGTCAACGGCCCCGCATGGATAATTGAGCGCGCGCAGCTTCGTTTGGAGCGTCCGCACGGATTCGCTCCTCATCCCAGCGTGGAGAGAGCTGTCGTGCGGCGCGATCATGACGCTATTCCCGGCCAAGAGGTGCGCGTCATTACGAATACCAGCCACTCTGCGGCGCCATCCGGCCCCAAAAACACGCCAAAGACGGCCAAGCCTCTGCAAATAAGCAAGCCTCGCATCGCAAAATGCATTGATGTTTTGGGCTTGCTCAAGCCATTTCTTCGCGCGCCCGGTGCCAGAATTTACTGCCGCGTCGAACACGCAGAGGTCTAGGCCGCGAGAAAGTCCGTCGCAATCCATCGCGTCCCAGTACTCGTTGCGATAAATCGCACGAAGCTCGCTTTCCTCGATTTGCTTTACAGGCCGCTTGCCCTTTCCTTGTTTGACTCGCCAGGCGTCGTATTCGCGTTGAATAATTCCGCGCATTGTCGGGCCGCCTGGATCGTCCGGGTGATTGGAATAGCCGCCTTCCCATTTTAACGTGATGGCAAGGCAGCGCTCGAAATTGTCGGATGCCATTCGAATTCTCCCAAAAAAAAGCCGGCCTAAGCCGGCTTATGTCCTCGCTGCCTCTGGTGGCGATAGACTACGAGTGAGGTGCAGAGACCGTGTTCTGGGGTGCCGGGGCAGCCACCGTCTGCGCGGCAGTTGCTGCTACTGCGGAAGTCGTTGTCGGTGCCACAGAGGTAGCTACCGGTGCCGCGGCGGCTGCTGGCACCGCGGAGGTAGCTGCTGGCGCGGTGGCGGTATGTTGTTTGCCAGTTAAGCCGTCAATAATCTCCCCGAGAATGCTCTGATGCTGAGGAGTTGCTGGGGCGTTGGAATGCTGTGCCGCTTGCGCCGGTTGAGGGTGTGTCTGAGCTGCCTGCGCAGGGTGGGCCTGTACGGTCTGCGTCTGGATAGGCTGCACATGGGCGGCTTGCGCCGGCTGCGCGGGTGCTTGTGCGGCTACTTGAGCTAGTGCCAGGGGTGGATGCGCCGCAGCCGTGGCAGCTGGCTTCTGAGAAGCCACTTCTGCTTGCAAGGGCGTTCCTTGGGCAGATAGAATACGCCCTCTGAAATGATACACTACGTCAAGTGCATTGAGCCCAACTTGCCGGAGCGCAATATCGAGAAGCTGATGGAACGCCTGCTGCTCTGAGTCATTCAATACAAGGGTTATGTTGCTCATAAAGTTCTCCTTTTTTAAGATAAGCCAGTTTGATCCGTCGCTCGCGGCAGGAAGCGCATTCGAGCCCCCGCCGGAAACCTTCGATAGGATGGTTGCCGCCGTGGCCTCGGTGACTAAACCGGATGCGAAGGCCAGACCTCGCGATGCCACGTGCAAAGGTGAGAACGAAATCGAGCAACTGGATTGCCTTCTGACAGCTGCTCGTTAGAGACGTTCGTCAAGCCCTAGCCTTAGGTGGCCGAGGTGAAGTTCGTCCAGCCGGTAGAACCATCGGTGTTGACATAAAGGCGTGTCGAGGTCGAAGACCCATCCGACCGCAGATACAGAGAGCCTTGCGCGGCGGATACGGTTGGCGCGCCCGAGCCGGCATAGATGCCGAACCCCGTCGTTGTGCCGAAAACCAGAGCGACGCTGGCCGAGCCGCCCGATGGCGTTGCAGCTCCGCTTGCAATTTTAGCTGTGCCTGGGATGAGCACCGTATCGGAGGAACGGCCAAGTGTTATGCTATTATCGGCGGTCGCCACTGCTCCAGCGCCGATGGCCGTGCGATATTGCGCGGATGCCGAGTTAACATCTGCCTCATAGCCTAGCAGAGTGTTATAGCTTCCAGTTGTGAGCGGAGTACCGCCGCTGGTTTGACCGGTTCCCACCTCATAGCCAAGTCCAGTATTGCCAGAACCTGTCGTAATGCTACCGCCAGTGCCGCCACCGAATGCACCGGTTCCGATGGCTGTATTGGAACTGCCGGTCGTTATTTCGTGTGCTGAGTAGTATCCTAATGATACATTCCCGGTTCCGGCAGAAGAGTTGTACTGACTATTAAGTCCGATAGCTACATTGTATCCAGAACCACTACCGTTCCATGTGTATAGAGTGTTAACTCCGATACCTATATTGTAGCCACCGGTAGTCAGCGTCTGCATAGACGAGCGGCCGATAGCGAGATTGTCTATAGCAGTCGTTTGATTTTGCAGGGCCTGCTGACCAATAGCGATATTGTCCCCCGCCGTCGAGGTGGTATATTGCATGGCGTTGGAGCCGATGGCGATGCAATCCACAGCCGCGGTCGCGGAGGACAGGGCGTTCTGGCCTATGGCAATCGATCCACCGGTTCCGCCATTGCCAGCGTACATAGCCGATTGCCCAATCGCGATATTCCCCTGACCGGTGCCGGGCGTGCCGGACCCATACATCGCCTGATAGCCGATAGCGACATGATAGGAACCGGACGTGATGTTAACCCCAGCATCGTATCCCAAAGATGTATTAAAGCTTCCAGAAGCGTTGGTAAGGGCGTTATACCCGATTCCTGTGTTTCCGTTGTTTGAGTTTGAAGAATTAAGCGCTAGGTAACCGATAGCAACGCTATTGTTGCCGGTTAAATTATAGGCGGCTCCAACGCCTATGGCCACATTGTTTGACCCAGTTCCATTTTGCAGGGCCGTGTCGCCTATTGCTACGTTGTAAGTGCCAGTAACATTTGCGTTTAACGTTTTACGACCTACGGCTATATTACCTTGAGCCGTAGTCAAATTATATTGAGATTGATATCCAAGAGCGATATTGGCGTATCCTGTTGTGCACTTATAGAGAGATTGCGTACCAATTCCTACATTATATTGTGCGTTTGTGCCGCTATTGTTTGTAGAGATGCTAGCGCCAGATGAAACTCCTATACATATATTGTCTGTTCCAGTTGTTAGACTCGAAAGCGCATAGGTTCCAAGGCCAAAATTCTGCGATCCTGTCGTGCATGCAACAAGAGACGCGAGTCCTAGGCCGACATTGTTGAAACCCGATGTAACGGCAGAGAGCGAACCATAGCCTACGCCAACGTTGTTGTACCCTGTCGTGAGGGCCTGCAGCGCGCCGCCCCCTATGCCAGTATTGCCGCCGCCGTAGCTCGCGTTCGAGCTGTTGGAAATTGAGAAATTTCCGGCATTCGCACCCAAGAAGAGGTTGGGGTATGTGGTTCCGCTGGGGGTCCACGTCTGGAAAATCGGGGTGCCGTTTTGAGTATGAACGCCGGTCGTGCTGTTCGAAGTCGAAGCAATGCCGAGCGACGATGTTGCGTTGAGGGTGCCAATAGAAAGCACTTGCGTCGTATTGTTCCAGCTCGTGCCGGCCATGCCGCCAAATGCCGAACCCGTGTTGTATTGGAGCTGTCCGGACGATCCTGCGGGGGCCGTAGCAGCGGAAGCCCAGGTTCCATCTCCGCGCAGGAAGCCAGACTGCTGTCCTGCAGATGGCGAAGGAACGAGTCCGCTTGTGCCAGCAGCACCAGATGTTGCGCCTGCGAACACTGAATAAGATGGGATCGTGGGCGTTCCAGACAGGCTGGCGTAAGCGCCTGTGGTTGCCACAGCTGCAAGGCCGCTGACTTGCGATGCGGGCAGGTTTCCGGTGACCTGGGAAGCAAGGTTTACCGACGATTGGCTTGCCAGCGAACCAAGCGTTGGCTGGTTTGCCAGATCGGTGTAAGAGCCGGACGTGGCAACCGCGGCAAGCGTGGGCTTGTTCAGGAGTTGCACCACACCGCTCGTGGCGTTCCAGTCCGCGTTAACTTGTGCAGCTGGGATCGTTGGCTGGTTTGCCAGATCGGTGTAAGAGCCGGAGGTGGCAACCGCGGCAAGCGAGGGCTTATTCAGGATTTGTGTAACGCCGCTCGTGGCGTTCCAGTCCGCGTTGACCTGCGCAGCGGGGATCGTTGGCGTTCCGGATAGGCTCGAGTAAGCCCCTGTCGTTGCCACGGCTGCAAGGCCGCTGACTTGCGATGCGGGCAAGTTTCCGGTGACTTGGGAAGCAAGGTTTACCGATGACTGGCTCGCAAGCGAACCGAGCGCCGGCTGATTCGACAGGTCGGTGTAAGAGCCGGAGGTCGCGACCGTGGCAAGCGTGGGCTTGTTCAGGAGTTGCGAGACGCCGCTGGTTGCGTTCCAATCCGTGTTGACCTGCGCAGCGGGGATCGCCGGCTTGTTCGACAGGTCGGTGTAGGAGCCTGAGGTAGCCACAGTTGCCAAGCCGGAAACGTCGCTCGCCGCTATGGATAGCGCGGATTTTAGAGCGGATCCCGTAATGGCACCGTAAAGACCGGCAACGCTCAGCACCTCGGGCGAGGCGCCATCGATTTTGTTCCAGGCTGTCCCGTTGAAAATTATCGTATCGCCCGGATTCCACTGGTTAATCCCGTCAATAGCGGTCGTCCCGGCCGTTGATACTACGTAGTAGTTGCCTTTCACGCCTACGCCGCTAGCGAGCGCGGGCGTGTTCGTGCTGGCGTCCCACGTTCCTTGATAGACGACTGCACCGACAAGAGATGCAGGCAGCTGCGATGTCGAGAGCTTGCCGCCAGCGTCAAGGGTTGCGACGCCGTTATTCGCTCCCGCAGCGGAAACCGTCAGGTAGGTTGCCGAAAGGTCGTCCACACGCGCCGCCGCGAGCGTTCCGCTCGTAATGTTCGAGGCATTCGTTGTGTCGGTCGTCGCTGACGCCGCAAGTGCCGGCTTATTCAAAATCTGGGCAGCACCGCTTGTGGCATTCCAATTGGCGTTGACTTGGGCCGTCCCCGGCGGAATGCTCCACGTCCCGTCGGCTTTCAAGAACTCCCCGGCAGCCGCAGCCCCTGCACTGGGAGCTGGAACGAGGCCAGATGCACCGCCGGTGCCGCTATCGCCCGCAAATCCTCCCGTATTCGGGAAACTGACCGCTCCCGAGGGGGTAGCGACAATCGCGTTATTGAATGTGCTTCCATCAGGGGAAGTCGAGACCGTGAAGTTATCGTTGCCCAGCAATCCGAACTGGGCGCGCGTAGTGAAACTGTCCTGGAAATCGAGGGCGGCTGTGTTCGACGACGCTCCTTTGGAGATCGTAGCGCGCATATCTCCGCTATTTGAGAACAGAACCGAAGGAGAGTTCACAGACAGAGCGTTTCCGGTATCCGTGGTGCCGATTCCGACGCGAGCTATGTTGTCAAGGTTTTGGCTCGCGAGCGTTGCCGGTATGCCGGACACTTGACCTGCCGAGATCGAAATCGGGTCGCTTCCGCCGGACGCATGCGTCGAAGCGTGCGATTGCGGCGCCCTGCTGTCGGATAGCCTAGTGTCGGTTCCGAGCACGACTTGGCTTCCCGACGCGTTCCCTGACGCCGGAACGTTTAGGACCGCTGCCGTTCCCAGCGGAGGCTTGTTCAGAATTTGCGCGAGGCCGCTAGTGGCGTTCCAATCGGAGTTTACCTGCGCTGCAGGGATCGCCGGCTGATTTAACAGATCTGTGTACGAGCCGGAAGTGGCAACCGTGGCAAGCGCCGGCTTATTCAGGATTTGCGAGACGCCGCTGGTTTCATTCCAGTCCGTGTTAACTTGCGCAGCAGGGATCGTTGGTCTATTCGACAGATCTGCGTACGACCCGGAGGTGGCAACCGTAGCGAGGCCATCGATTTTTGCAGCGCGAGTTGCGTCGAGCACACCCGCCGCCGACGAAGTGGCAGCGGGTATCGTAACGCCAGTCCCGCTTGACGAGCCAATGGCAACGCTGCTCGCCGTTTCGCTGACGTTCAAATTCGTAGCCGAGGAAGTGGATGATCCCGGGGGTGTCGCCCAACCGCCGGCGGCACTCAGAAACATATTCGCGACCGCGTCGCCGGCAGCGGGAGCGGGAACGAGACCGGACGAACCGCCAGAGCCGCTGTCTCCGGTAAATGGCGTGCCCGAGGGCGGCGTGTTAGAAAGATCGGTATAGCTACCGGACGTAGCAACGGCAGCGAGCACAGGCTTGTTCAGAATTTGGTTCGGCCCGCTTGTCGCGTTCCAGTCGGGCTGAGTTGCCAGAGGGATGTTATCGTCTGGCCAGGGCGCCACCGTGGAACTTGCCGTGGTTAGAACTTCTTTATAGTTCGACGCGGCACCGAGATAGACATCCACGTCCAGACGTCCCGAGCCGTCAAGCACGATAGGATTGGTATTTGTAACGGTTCCGGCGCTGTCGGAATAGGTGTCTTGGGGTGTGGTTGTCCCGGCGACATAATAATTCAGGTTTCCAAGCGCTAGCGGGGCGCCGTTAGCATCGAAAAATTGATACCCTTTTGGATAGCGTAGGCGAGTAACCATTCGACAAACTCCTCAGTTTGTTTGTTCGGAGAGGACGGGCCGGCAGTTGCGGTGCGGCACGCTTGCTCGCAGCCGCCGGCAAGAGAGCTGGAGACTATTTCAGCGCTACCGCGGGTCTTCCGGACGTGCCATTAACGACGGTACTGGCCGCGATTCGATAGAAAGATCGCCGCCAGCATCCAGCTTGGTCTTTCGGGCCTATCGAGCCCAGGTCTCTTCCGCGGCTGGTACCCATAAACCGGGGTTTGCACGGCAGACCTTGTGTCGGAAATTAGGGAAGTCTTCCCAGCTGGACGAAAACATTCAGAGATCGCTCTCACGATCCCGTCCCGGGTTCCAAAACGTTAGGAATGATGCTGTACAGGGGTGGTATTGTTTTTGGATAGCTGACGACACACCAGTTTAAGTGGCGGCCGTATCTCACCGGTCCAAGAGTTCTGCGATTGTCAATTCCGGCTTCATCCGGTCGAAATACTCACGTAGAGGCATTGCTGGGGTGGTTTGCCAGTCTGAGACGGTTTGCCTTCGGAAGAATCTAAAGAACGAAGCTGCCGGGCGATGTTATGCCCGGCGCAATTTTTTTGCCGGATACGATAGCTGGCACATAGTCCACAACGCCTGGCCGCTTAGATAGATTCAAGCAGATAAAGAAGCCAGCAATCAGCGGCCAACTGTAGCCGTCAATCCGGCTGTGCGCATTGCGGGCCGGGGCTTGTCGGCAAATTGAAAAATATACTGCATTGCAGCGTCGATTGTCGTCTCCCACACTTTCCAACTGTGATCGCCGCCGACGACGCGCAATTCGACTTGATTGGGCTGGCGCTTATAGAGCCGCGTGAATAGCAGTGCGGTTTCAAAGGCGATGCCGAATTTGTCACTGTCGCCAGAGACGAGATACATTGGCACGCGGTGAGACTGAGCAAAGTAACTTTCCAGCCAAGCAGGATAGTTCTGCCGGTCCCAGGCAACCCGGCTAAACCGTCCATCCGGTCCCAGAAATGGCGGCTGAGCCCGCGCCGCGGAAAATTGCGGCACCGATTCCGTATAAACGGCTGGGCTCAGCGCAGCCGCCGCAGCTATCCGGCCCGGATAGCGCAGAGCAAACCGGACAGCGCCGTAACCGCCGGCGGATAAGCCCGCGACTAGGCGCCCTCCGCGGGTTTCAATCGTGCGGTAACGCGTATCGATTAAAGGCACGAGATCGGACCAAAACGCTGTTTCCGCCTGCTCCTTGGCACCGTCCACCCACCAGCAGGCGGGGCAGCCCGGCATAACGACGATCGCTGGCGGTATTGTACCGATCGCGATCAAATGATCTGCCTTTTCTTTTATGTGTCCAGACTCAGCCCATGCGCGCTCATTACCGCCAGCTCCGTGAAGCAGATACAGCACTGGATAATGTAGTTGCCCGCTCTTATACCCGTCAGGCAAATAAATAACGCAAGGCATGTTGCGGCCGAGTGCTTTCGAGGGGAACATCTCAGTCCGCATCTCACCAGCGAGAGCTGCGCGCCATGCAAAAAACGCAATAAAGATGCAAGTTATTCTTATCATTTGCATTGTCTTACCCTAGAGGCAGGGTATTCCCCTCCTGAGTTGGCCACATTGCCTTCATCCGGTGCATGAAAAAATCCGGACAGCACATCCAAGCCCGAATTAAGGCCGCCATTATAGCAAGCTAGCACGTAGCGGTCTTAAAATCAGCGCTTGGCCGTGCAGACTTTAGGCGGAACGATGCACATTTCGCGGCTTTGCTGGATTTGGAGCCCCACCTAAACAGCGAGCCATTGAATTCACCCCGCCGTTTGCATATTCCTAGCAGATAGGGCGAACGGCACAATCCTCCCTCAGAAAGCGGTCATGGTTCTTTTGCCCAATCTGCGCGACGCTCGTACCTACGGATTCTTTTTCGATTTTGACGGCACGCTAACCGAGATTGCTGAAACGCCGAACGCCGTGATTGTCGAAGAAAGGGCCCGCCAGGCTTTGGAGTCGCTTTTCGAAGCCGCGGCCGGCGCGGTTGCCATCGTGACCGGCAGGGAGATCGACGCTATAGACACTTTTCTGGCTCCTTTGCGTCTGCCTGTAGCCGGTGTTCACGGCTTCGAACGCCGTAACGGCGGAACGACGATTTCAGGGCACAGCGCCGAGGATAGCGCGGCACGGTCAGTCGAGAAGGTTCTCAGAGCTTTCGTAAGTCATAATACGGGGCTCTTGCTGGAGAAGAAGCGCGGTGCCCTGGCGCTACATTACCGTCTTAGGCCGGAACTGGAGGAGCTGTGCTTATCGCTGGTCGAGGACGTCGCGAGCCGTTTGCCGCAAGTGGTGCTTACACGCGGCAAGATGGTGATCGAAATAAGGCTGCATACTGCTACGAAGGGCACAGCAATCCACGACTTCCTTCAGGAGCCTCCCTTCCGCGGGCGCATACCGTTCTTTGCTGGGGATGATGTAACCGATGAGGATGCGTTCACCGCGGTCAACGCCCTGGGCGGCATCTCTGTGAAAGTGGGCCCGGGCGATACGGCGGCCCGTGTGCGCGCCATCAACGTCGACGAGTTCCTTGGCTGGCTACTCGTTACAGCAGAAATACTGAAAGGGACCAGTGTGAATGGGTAACCTCGATCTTGGGCTTATCGGCAATTGCGGCATTAGCGCTCTCATCGACAAACGAGCTAGAATCGTCTGGTGCTGCCTTCCCAGATTCGACGGCGATCCGGTGTTCCACCAGCTTCTTGGAAGCGCAAGCGGCGATCCGGACGATGGCTCCTTCTCTATCGAGATCGAAGACTATAAAGCGTCGGAGCAAAGTTATGTCCAAAATACCGCGATTTTAAAAACAATACTGCACGGTGAAGGCGGGTCCGTTGAAGTAACCGATTTTATTCCTCGCTTCTACACCCGCAACCGGCCCTTCCGGCCTCAAACGCTTATCCGGAGCATCTCCGTTAAGGACGGGCGGCCCCGTATACGTATCAAGCTAAGACCACGATTCAACTACGGTCAGACCGGGCCCTCGCTAACGTACGGCTCCAATCATATTCGCTACGTCGGCCCGGAGATGACACTTCGTCTGACAACCGATGCGCCGCTTGACTACGTGTTACAGGAAGCTACCTTCAACCTTTGCGGCCCGCTGAGCTTTGTGCTCGGACCAGACGAAACTCTTTCCGACAGCCCCAGGGAGATTGCCCGGAGCTTCGAGGAGCACACGGACCTTTATTGGCGCAATTGGAGCCTTCGGCTTGCCCTTCAGCCGGAATGGCAGGAGGCTGTAGTCCGGGCGGCAATTACCCTCAAGTTGTGCTCCTATGAGCCTACAGGCGCCATAGTTGCCGCAATGACAACCAGCATTCCCGAGGCTCCAGGCACTGGTAGAAATTGGGATTACCGATTTTGCTGGATCCGCGATGCTTATTTCGTAATCCGTGCTCTCACAAGCCTCGCGGCTGGCCGCACTCTTGAAAATTATTATCGCTGGATAATGAACATCGTCGCGAATACCGATGGACACATCCAGCCGGTGTATGGGATCGCGCTCGAAGATGCGCTCCCCGAGCGCCAGGCCCAGCACCTCCCTGGCTTTCAGGGCGGCCCAGCACCAAACGACGGTCCAGTACGCATTGGCAACCAGGCCCATGAACATTTCCAGCACGATACGTACGGCAATCTAATCCTGGGCTCGGCGCAGGCTTTCATCGATGGCAGGCTTTCCGTCCGGGCTGGGCTCGATGATTTCCAAAGGCTTGAATCAGTTGGCGAACAGGCTTTCAAGCTTCACGATCGACCGGATGCTGGAATATGGGAACTCAGATCGAGAGCCCGGGTTCACACCTCATCGAGCGTGATGTGCTGGGCGGCTTGCGATCGTTTGGCAAAGATTGCCGCCTTTCTCGGTTTGAATGAACGGGGAGCTTTCTGGCGGCAGAGAGCAGAACTTGTCAAGGAGAAGATCCTGAGTTGCGCTTGGTCGGAAAAGCGCAAATCCTTCGTTGAAAGCTTCGGTGGTGAAAACCTTGACGCGAGCGTGCTGCTCATGGGCGAGCTTGGCTTTGCGGATGGCACCGATCCGCGCTTCATCTCAACAGTAGAACAGCTTGAAAAGGTCTTGGGCCGCGGCCCTTTCATGATGCGCTACGAGGCGGCGGACGATTTCGGAATGCCGGAAACAGCTTTCAACATCTGCGCTTTTTGGCGCCTGGACTGTTTGGCGCGGATTGGAAAAAAGGAGCAAGCAAGAGAAATTTTTCAATCTCTTTTGAACGCTCGCAACCATTTGGGGCTTATGTCTGAAGATACGCATCCAGCTACGGGCGCAGCATGGGGAAATTTTCCCCAAACCTACTCCATGGTTGGGATCATAAACGGTGCAACGCGGTTGTCTAAGCCTTGGGAGGCATTTGTGTGAACCGTCTCGTCATTGTATCGAACCGTGTGGCGGACTTGGAGAACCAGGTCCAGTCGGGTGGTCTGGCGGTGGCCCTCGGCGATGCCATCCGGTCGATAGGCGGCGTCTGGTTTGGTTGGGACGGAAATATCGCCGAGGAGGGAACTTCTCTCGCCGTGACGGAAACGGTGCAGAACAATGTGACCGTCGCGACGATTCCTATGACTGCGCAGGATTACGAAGAATACTACCTCGGTTTTGCCAACAAGGTGCTTTGGCCCGTCTGCCACTACCGGCTCGATCTCGTTCAATTCGAACCCGCCTATCTCGAAGGCTACAAACGGGTAAATAAGGCTTTTGCGGCCGCGCTCGCGCCGCTTCTATGGACCGACGACCTGGTTTGGGTCCACGATTACCATTTGATTTCGCTTGCGCTCGAGCTACGCGCGCTTGGCGCCAAGCAGCGTTTTGGCTTTTTCCTTCACATTCCTTTTCCGCCGCCCGAGCTTCTGCAGGCCATCCCGGCTCATGACTGGCTTATTGAAGCGCTATTCCAGTTCGACGTGATCGGCTTCCAAACATCCAATGACGCCAGTAACTTCCGCCGGTTTGTTTTGGCGCATGCCGGAGGAGAAGACGGAGCTACGGACAGCGGGCTAATTAAAGCCTTTGGACGGACTATTATTGCACAAGAATTCCCAATCGGCATCGATGTCGAGGAATTTGCCGCCGCTGCCCGAACAAGCGAGGCTGCGTCGCAAATAGAGAGGCTTAATCGCCGGACTATTGTACGCTCCCACATTATAGGGGTCGACAGGCTCGATTACACGAAGGGCCTACCCGAACGCTTCAAGGCTTTCAGGAAACTGCTCGAAACACATCCCGAGCACCTAAAAACCGTCACATTTATGCAAATTGCCCCGCCAACTCGTATCGAGGTTGAGGCTTATGCCAACATCCGCAAGGAGCTCGAAGAGCTCTCCGGCGCGATAAACGGGGAGTTCGGCGATTTCGACTGGACGCCTCTTCGTTATATTCACCGCACGATGCCGCGCGACACACTCGCAGCACTCTTTCGCGGGTGCGAGGTTGGACTTGTGACGCCGCTGCGCGACGGTATGAATTTAGTTGCCAAGGAATATGTGGCGGCTCAAAATCAGGACGATCCAGGCGTTCTTGTATTGTCGAAATTCGCTGGAGCTGCGGAAGAGCTCGAAGAAGCACTTATCGTGAACCCTTACAATATAGACGATATGGCAAACGCTATGCAGGCTGCCCTGAAAATGCCGCTCCGCGAGAGGAGGCAGCGCCACAGCGCTCTTCTCGATCGTATCAGAAAGCATGACGTGCGCTATTGGCGTAAAAGCTTTCTTAAGGTCCTGACGGCGTGTTCTGCGGAGACATCCGCGTGACTGGGTGGCGGCTTGTTTCCGATGTTGGCGGGACGAATGTGCGGTTTGCGCGCGCTGAGGCGGGCAAAGACCTTCAAAACCGTAGTTCATACCCCGTTTCGCGTTTCGCTACGTTTACGGACGCTCTGCACACTTACTTAAACGAAACTGGAGGGAAGAACGGATGCATTGGCGCAGCAATCGGCGCAGCTGGCCGGATTGCTTACGGTGCGGTACGGCTCACCAATCTCGCATGGTATATCTCCGAGGCTGAGGTCTCCTCCGAGCTTGGTGTCCCTTGCACGCTCATCAACGACGTTCAAGCCGTTTCCTTTAGCCTGCCCGTGCTAACCCCGGCTGACTTCCTCACGCTTGGCTCGCCGCTACCCGCCCTCGCGGCAGCGCGGCGCCTTCTGGTCGCGAATATCGGGACAGGTTTCGGTGCCGCGACGCTTTTGAGAACTACCGGTGGATGGACCTCCTGTCCGAGCGAGGCGGGGCACATGTCGCTCACCTTCACCGGCTGGGGTGACGATAGCCTCCGGCAAAAATTTATTTCCGTCGAACATGTTCTATCGGGGCGCGGCCTTTGCAATCTGCACGCGGCCATCGCAAACGACGCGCCTGCCCATGCCCCCTCCGATATTATCGCGATGGCTAGCGCCGATCCCCAATGTGCAGCTACGCTTCGGCTCTTTACTCAAATCACGGGCGATGTCCTCGGTAATCTCGTACTCGCCGTTGCTGCCTGGGACGGCGTATTTCTGTGCGGCAGCGTTGCGCGAGGCTTCGCTCGGGTCGCTGACCTCGCTCTCTTGCGCCAAGCTTTCGAAGGAATCGGCCGGATGAGCGAATGGAAGAAGCGAATTCCGATCGCGCTAGTGACCAAGGATGACGCCGCGTTGACAGGACTGGCGATTTTACCCATCGGCGGGTGCTATTAGTTCGACGCTACTGCTGGCCGCGTGAGCGGCCAGCGGCGGTCTCGATCAAAGAGCTTTCAAACGCGGCGTTTCAGACTCACCGGTTAGAAGCCGGGTTAGAAAGCCCGAAATGGCAAGCCCCGCGACGTTGATCCATGCCAGCACTGGGCTCAATACTTGCAGCGCCAAAAGGTGAGCACCTACAATAGCTATAAAGAGACCTATGTAATGAAGCACCGTAAGGTGCGGCCACTGCATTTCCCAAAAGAAGCCGAAGAGGAATGTAGCCACGAAACCATTAATGAAGAAAAGCTCAAGGCTTTTTCTTCCCATGTACGCGAGAAGACCGGAAGCACTGAATCGGGCGAGACCGGAGCTTAGGCAAACAACGGCGAGCGACCCAGCGAGCGAAGACAAAAAGAAACCCGGCAAGAAGCCATAGCTGCCCATGAACATCCTCACGCTAAACGGATCGCTTCCGCAAGCGCGCGCAAAATCGAAAGAGCAGCCATGATTCAACGGCGCAATGAATTTGGTCGCTGCGAGGAGTGGAATGGCCGCCCAAAACGGCCAGCGAACCTGCCACTGAGAGAAAAGGTAGCCCAGCGCGAAAAATGACAATCCTGGCATCCAGGTTTTCATCAGATACTGCTCTGGCAAAAAGCCGGTCGCGGCGGTCGCCACCGCAGCAAAGAGTACAACGGCAATCGCCGGGAAGAGCCGTAACGATAGGTATGCCAAGATCTGCACGACGCATAGCGATGTGAGAAACCACAAAACGCCAACCGACCATTTATACCCTTCAAGTATCGGGTCGACGATAGACCAAGCCGCAGCCCCGAACGATCTGCGTAACTCAGGCTGGATTGCGATATCAAGAAATGCGCCAAGAATATGCACGACCCAAGCCAGAGCGAGCAGCCTCAGCGAGCCGCGCAGAACCTCCGGAAAAGCCTTTTTCGTCAGATTGCGGTTGACGGCGCCCGATACGAGAAAAAAGAGCATCATATGGAAGGAGTAGATAACTTGCCATTGATCGGCAGCCATCTGAATGAGCGCTCTTCCATTATGGGCCGGGTACATCGGCTCCAGAAAATGGCCGTAGATAACGAGCATCATGCCGATGCCTCGTGCGATATCCCACGTTGCGTCGCGCTTCGGCGCCTGAGCCTGCGGCATAATTCTCACCCTCCGTTGAACCGCCTCCGTTATAGTAAAAATTTTGAATAAGGCTAGCAATTCAACGGCGGGATCGGGCGGGCTCGATCAGCGGCCCTGCCACTTCGGATTTCGCTTATTGAGGAATGCGTCTATGCCCTCGCGGAAATCCTCGCTCATGTAACACATTATAATAAGGTCTCGATCCGCTGCCTCGGCCGATTGCAAGCGTCTCAGACCCTCCTTCGTTGCGCGGAGCGTCAGCGGCGCATGCCCAGCGATCGTACTGGCGAGCGCGCCTGCCCGCGCATCCAGTTCCACGCGGTTTTTGACCGTTTCGGTGAGAAGCCCAATCCGCAGCGCTTCGTCAGCCCCTATAAGCCGTGCGGTGAAGATCATGTCTTTAACGCGCGCAACACCGATCAAGTCAGAAAGCCGCGCGAGGTTGCGGACGGACAAACAATTACCCAGCGTGCGCGCGATGGGAAAGCCGAATTTCGTATCGGCGGTTCCGATGCGCAAATCGCAGCATGCTGCGATCGCCCCGCCGCCACCGGTGCAGGCACCGCCTATGGCCGCGATGGTAGCAACGCGGCACCGCTCAAGCGTTCCGAGAACGTGCTCCATGAACGTCTCGTAGCCAAGCGCATCCTCCGGTGTTTTGAAGTCGCGGAATGCCGAGATGTCGGTGCCCGAAGAAAAGGCCTTCTCTCCCCCGCCGGTTAGGATGAGCACCCTAATCGTGTCGTCCGCATCGATCGCCTCGCAAGACTGCGCAAGCTTTTCGTACATCTCCAAAGTGAACGCATTCCGCGCGCTAGGGCGGTTGATGGTGATGCGCGCTATGCCGCCGCTGGCCTCGAACAGAAGATCCTGGGTCGTGCTGCCGGTTGTCATCGGTGTCTCGCGTCTGGATCATTTGGCGGCCGCGCCTTTTGGCAGGCTCGAACTCACCCTGACGGAATCGACCCGCATTGTCACCATCCGCGATGAAGCCTACTCGGTTTCCTCTTGCGGCGCCTTTGTACCGGCGGCGGCCATAGCCGCTTGGCGCCCTTTTTCGAAATCCTCATATCCATCTGGATCGACCCCGTTTTGTCTCAACATCCCGATAGTCGAAGCCCACTTCGCGGGGGTGTCCGAGAGCAGAGCCGCGTGACCGATTGTGTTGGCGAGCAAGACCGGCAGGTTCGACGGTGCGTTTGGCGGCTGCCGGTAGGCTGGAGCAGGTTGCGGAACCGTTACAATCAATGCGTTGCGTGGCTGTATGCTTGGTGCCATCAAATTCGATATCATCTCAAGAACTCCTCTGCGCGCCATAGTAGTAATTGGCATAGTTGTTCGTGGCGCCAGAGATGCCCGTCCCCAAGCCGGAGATCCCGCTGCCTTGTGCCTGGCCGGCAGCTACGTTGAAGTTTCCTTGCGCCGTCCCGCTCGATGTGCTCGCCGAGCTCAATGCGTTGGCTGAGTTTGCGCCGAGCTGCGCGCCCTGGAAAAGATCCTGGAGCCTTGTTTGGTATTGTTTTGAAAGCGCATTCTGAGAGTAGCTCTGGAGCGCTGCGAGCGTATTACCCGACAGGCCCATTCCCTGTGCTGCGTTTTGCGCCTGGAGCTGCTGCAATCCGTAGTTGACGCTAGCTTGGAAACCAGGGTCGTTCTGGAAGTTGTTATAATAGGATTGCTGCGCGGCCGATCCGTTTACCCCCGTAGCATTGTTATAAAGGTTCAGAGCATTCTGGCCGCTTTGCATAAAGGGCTGCTCATAGCTGACCGCCTGATTGAACCGTTGCTGCTGGAGGCCCGCGGACTGCTGCGCCGCGTTTGCTGTTGCTTGCGCGCCGAAATAATTTCCGAGGGCGGAGGCGGCTCCGCCTATGAGGATTGGAAGGGCTGCTTCTGCCATGGGAGATCCTTTGAGTAGACGGTTTCGAGGGGAGTGTAGCCACGGCGGCTGAGCAAAATGAGCGTGCGCTCCCGCCGGCCCGCAACTATGAGGCGGCGCGCGCCCTTGAACTTAGCCCAGGTCTCAAAAGCGCGGAGAAGATGGGCTCCAAGACCGCGCGCCTCTGGTAGCGCATACCATGCGGATTTAAACGCGGTTGGCTCGCCTGTAAGGTAATGGGGGGCGATACCTCCGCAGAAAAGAGCGGCAACGGGCTCGCCCGCGACGAGGAAAACGCGATCTTCGTTGCAAACGTGGGAGATTGCGAAGCGGGCGAGTTGACGGGGGCTGGCCTCGCGATTTCCCTCTTCGGCATAAAAGCGCAAGCCCAGTTCGACAAAGCGCTCCACATCATCATGCGTACCGCGTCGCACCAAGGACTTGCCGGCGCTCATGTTGCGAGCCTGTTCTGCGATTGCAGCACTGCAAGAAGAGCGTTGATGGCGTTCGCTGCTTCGGCAGGGGTTGGATCGAGGGACACGCTCGGAATTGCGTCGCCCTGAATGTATTCGATCCCTTGGAAAAAATCACGGTATTGCTTGTCGAGCTTCCCCGTCGCCGGATCGACGATGTAAGGACTCAGGGGGGCGTAAGTGGTTGCGACTGCCATGCTATTAAGCTCCTGCGGCAGAGCGTAAGATGAGAGCTTGCCGCCTATCCATTGGCCGAAGATCCAGTTCGGGCCGTCGCTCCAAACTGTGTCGTAAAGCGGAAAATAGGGATAGGGCCGTGCATCCCAGGTGTAGATCATCACGCGGCTGAGATCGGCCATGCGCCCCGCATAGAGGGTGCTTTGTGGATTGCGGTCCTCGGTGAAGTCGGGATCGCTTGGGTTGAAGAAGCGCAACATGGAGTCGAGAAAGCGCCGTTGAATGAGATAATCGGAAGTGCCGTCCGAAAAATAAGGGATCGCGCTTTCCGACGATTTCGGATCGTAGAAGACGTTTGGCTCGTTCGATCCCTTATCGATCGAAGGACAACCAAGCTCCGTGAACCAGAAGGGCTTCGATTGCGGCACCCACGCCGTCGGAGACGGGTTTTCGATGCCGCCTGGCCTGTTGAAATGCTGGTTCGACCACCAGCTCCAGACGTCCTTGTAGCGGAAAACCCAGGGCTTCCCATAGGCGCCGTCGGTGATCGGCGTGCGCGTTTGCGTATCCCGGTCGGCCTGGCTTGCATAATACCAGGCATAGCCTTCGCCGCCACGGACGTTGCCCATCAAGTAATCGTAATCCGTGATGGCGGTCAGCGTTCCGCTGGAATTCACCATCTCATCGACGTTCGGCGCCGTATCTCGCCAATCCGAAAGCGGCCAGTAATTGTCGAATGCGACGGCCGCGATATTGGCGTCCGACCAAAGCGGATCGAGATGGAAGAACACATCGCCCGAGCCGTCCGCCGGTTGATGGCCGAACCATTCCGACCAATCCGCCGCGTAGGACAGCTGGGCGTTGGGCAAGATCGCTTTCACATCCGCGGCCAGCTGAATGAGCGAGGAGACAAACGGATAACTGCCCTCCGCGTCGCGCATCCAGGTTAAGCCGCGCAGCTCAGTGCCGAGCAGGAAGATATCGACGCCGCCCGCAAGTGCGCACAAATCCGCGTAATGCAGGACGAAGTCCCGGTATTGAGCCACGAACGAGGCAACCTCTGCCGCTACCTGCGGGGTCTTATCCGCCGTGCTGTAGTCTTTTGTAATACGCCCGCGCCAGGGATACACGGCCTGCCCCGTGGCGCCGGTATATGGATCGGGCAGCGTGTTCCCGTCCGGAATATCCATCAGGATGAAGGGCGTGAAGCAGACTTGCAGGCCACGCACTTTCAAGTCTTTGATTGCCGCCACCACGGACTGATCGTCTGGCGTGCCGCCGAAGGCGGCGCTGCCATTCACAGTCGAGACCAGATGCGCCTCGTTGCGGTGCAGGCTATTGCATACCCACTCGTGGGGCATGTCGTCGAACGCGGTGCGCGTGACGCCCGGAATAAGCCTGCAGGAGCCCGCACGAAGATCGCTTCCGTACCAAGCGACGTAGAAATTGACGAGCTGGCAGTTCTGAAGCTGGTTTTGCAGGGTATCGAGCGATGTAGCCCAATCGCAAGCGGCGCCCCCGATTCGGCCCGAGTTTGCAGCCTCGCTATATTGAATGAGCCATTGTGAGCTGTCGTAAACGCTATAAGCGTTCTCCGTGGCAACGAACTCTACGCCCGTTGTGATTTGATCCCGGAACACCTCGTAAGGCGCGTAGGCCCATTCGGTTGCCGCGGGGATCATGGTCACGGCTTGGATCGCGTTGGCAAACGCCGTCTCGTCCGCGTCGAAGCCCTTCTGGATCCAGCCTTGCGCCACAAACTCTTTAATGAGCGCGTTGACGGTCGCCGCGATCTGAGCCCAGGATGCATTAGTGTCGAGACTGGGGATATTTGGGCCGACGCGGCCCGTGAACTTCGAAAAAAATGCGCGCGTGTAGTTATCGAGCTTCCCGTCAGGGCCGACCTGAAAGCCGAAGCGGCTGAAAAGATTGGCTTGACCGGTCATGCGAGTATTTGCCTCACTCTGGCGTCAGCGTTGAGGATGCCGCGCATGACCGAAGAGGATGACGCAAGGCGGAATGTCCGCCCCGCCCTTTGCGTGGAGCCGAGCTGATGGAAGCTTGCGACTACGAATCGCTCGCCTATGCGGCCAAGAGAAGCGGTGCGCCCACCGGTCCAGGTGTTACCGCCATCGTCGGACCAATCGAGCATCAATTTCGGGTTCGCCGCGTCAACATCGGTGCCAGTTATTCCCACCCCTGGTATGATGTCGACATCGAACTGGTCCACGACCAGGCCCTTTGGAAAAGCGTGCAACGGGCCCGATTGCGCCAGAAACAGATAGGGATTGCCGCTCTCGGTTTGCGATGAATCGTCAAGCACATGCAGGCTTGCATCCTGGCTCGATCCTATCACCACGAGGCCGTCGAACGACTCGAAGCCTTGCGCGAACCAATTCGACAGGCCACCACTCGCCCGCTCGTGCCAAAGCCCAGTGGCCAGGTCGAACTCCCAGGTCCAATAGGGGCTCGTGATCGCGTAGAAGTCGTGGCCGTTGAAATGCGTATAGACAGCGTAAAGGGCGCGGCGCTCGTCCCACGTCAAATTCGAAATGGCCCGCTCCAGCGCATGGGTCGAAATGCGGACCGGTTCCGACGCGGTAAGCTGGCGCACCACGCCGTTTTGATCCACCCACATGAGCGCGTCGGCGACAATCACAACCGTCTGCTCCGCAATGCACCCGATGTCGATGTCGGCCCGGATGGGAGCGAACGCAAAAGGCGTTGTGCCGGCGTCCTCCCAGATTTCAAGACTCGACTCGCCCAGCGCAATGAGCGCCCCGCGATGCGTGATAATACGGCGAAGGCCATCGGAGCGGCTCGAAGCCGTGGCATAGGCGAGCGCGTTGACGGTCAGCGCGTCGTTCAGATTCGTCTGAAAAATGCGCCCGTCCGGGATGGAAAAAACAAGATAGCCATCGAGAAATGTCACACTATTTGGAGCGGGCAGGGTCGAAAGATTGGGTTGAGAGACGGTGTTCGTGCCCGTATCGAGGACATAGTAGACATTATCGGCAACGATGCCGATTTGCGGGTTGGGTTGCTGATTGTCCGCCATGATGACCATGGATGTGCCGGCGATCGTTCCCGAAACCGGGGTGGCGTTGCCCTCATCGTCGAACAACGCCCCCGCAGATCCGCCGACGACGTAAAGTCCCTTGCCGAACACATAGAGCATCCCGCGGCATGGGCCGTTAAGTCCGGTCGTGCCGGTATCGAAGCGCGACGTCCCCGGCACCGCGTAGATGGGGAGCGGCGACTTTGCGGCTTGGCCCAGCGCCTCGGGATAGCCGTTCAGTAGACGCTGGTTCGATCCGAACCCGCTCCTGTCCGGGTTCGAGGTATGCCCGAAATCGACTGCGACCATGGTGAGCCTCTGATGAAACTGTCATGGCCGGGCGTGACCCGGCCATCCAGGACAAAATTCAAACCGTACCAATTCTTAGGATGACCGCAGGGTCAACGAAACCCATACCGCCGAAGGCTCGGCATCCAGGTCAAGCCAATATCCTGGCTCGCCTGAGGCGCAATAACGTAATAGGCGAGCAGCGCCGTGTAGGCTTTCTGCGCGCGCTTTTGCGTCGAGGGCTGCGCCTCGATCCCGCTGGCCGATGCGAGCTCCACCGCGAGGATCGCCTTTGTTCCCTCCACAAATTGAGCAAGCAAAGGGAACGGATCGTTCAAGCCGTAAGATAGCGGTTCAGGCTTGGGCGGCTTCGAGGTATCGCTCGGGCCGTAGGGTGGATAGGCGCCCGAGCGGTCCGTAATGTCGCCATTGATAAAATCGTCGCTGAAAAAGACGCCGTCCGTTTCCTCAGCCGGCGGATAGGGACCGCCTGGGAAGATGCCGTCGGCAGCCCAGGCGTTCAGCATGTCGTTATACATGGCGAGCCCGGCCTCAGCCCGGGCGGGATCGAGGTCCGAACCAAGCGGTAGAAGGCCGAGGCGCCGGTATGCGCCGGCAATGATGTCACGGGCCGTTGTCATTCAAGACCTCGATAATCGCGTGTTTGAGCTGGGCCTTGGTCCAGCTGGAACCGAAGTGGACGCCGCAATCGGCGGCAACCTGCATGAGGCGCTGGCGCGACATGCGGTCGAGCTTCTCTTGGTCGGTCAGCTCTTGATCGGGACCTGGTTCCGGCAGGTTCACGCGCGGCGTCTCTGGAAGCGGCTCGCTATCGCTGGCGGGCGCGGGAAATCGCTGCCAGCCCTGACCGGCTGGCACATGGCCGGGATGCTCGAAAAGGCACGCCTCGCCGTTCCGGTACATCCAAAGACGTGTATCGGCGGTCATCATTGACCCGTCATAAGGCCAACGCCCACGAGCGTCGCTCTGATCTCATTTAACAGCGTGATAATCGCGGTGGCCTGGGCCTGATCGAAGCCGAACGGAGTTGCATTCGTCGGCGAGGTTGTTGGCACGGCAGCCTGTGCGGAGCCAGAACGCTGCGGGACGGGGGACACATTGTAGAACGAGATATAATCGTTAGGGCTTTGGCCGAGAACGGTACCATCGGGATTGCCGTCGGAAAGCTGCTTTACGGGCATGGGGGTTGTCTCCTGGTGGAAAGGTTGTGGCTCCCTCTCCCGGGGGGAGAGGGGGGTGAGGGGAGCGACCTTAATCAAGGTTCACCACCCCTCACCTGTCCTTCTCCCAATGGGAGAAGGGACGCCTGAACTAGCTCGAAGCGCCAGACACGCGGGTGGCGAGGTCCGGATAAATCGGCTTCACGCCGTAGAGGATATCGAGGCGCCACATATTGATGTCGTTGATGATGTCGTAGTCGCAGATCACCCGGATCGACAGGCCTTTATAGCTCTGCCGTGCCTTCTTGACGGCGCCTTCCGGCAATTCCATCGGCACCATGCAAAGGGCGAAGGCGTTCTCATGGAAGACGAGGTTTTGCGGGTAGGATGTTCCGGCGGTGCCAACGAAAGTCAGCGCTGCATTCTGGGCCGGTGCAGCGCTTACGGTCTGATACTGGCCGGAAACGATGATGGCGGGCGCGATAGTAATGGCGTCCGCCGTGCCCGTCGCAGTAGCCGGGGCACTGACCACGAACTGCTGCAGATAGGGCAGAACCTGTTTCGTCACCGGGTTGATGGCGGAGACACCGGCGATGGTGAAAACATCGCCCTCGTTCAGCGTAGAGCCCGCGGTGAGACCGTCCACAAGGATCGCGGTCTGGTTGGAGTTCATCGACGCGAGATAAGTGGTAACACCCGTATTTGTCACACCGTTCGCCGAAGCCGTAGCAGAGATGACTGGCGTACCGGCATAATTTCCGACCGTGTAATTGATCACGTTTTGCGACGAGTAGCAGTCGGTGTTGCCGACCATGGGAAGTTTGGACTTCTCCAACGCGGTCCGGGCGACATCGGGCACGTAAAGGCCGGTGAAACTCGACGCCATGCCGTAGAAGTCCGCGGGCGAAAGGCAGGACGCGCGTGGAGCGGGCACAGCCATTTCATCGAGCCGTTGCGGTCCTCTGATGAAGGATTTGTAGCCGGAAAGCGTTTGGCCGGGCGTACCGACCCAGTTCCACACATACTTATACATCGACAAAACATCGAGATCGACCTGGTTCGCCAGCGCGATCATGGGATGTTTCAGATAGCGCTCGGCAAAGCGATCGATGGTGAGCGTGAGGTCTTTCGTCGGGAACCGCAGATCGACGCCGCGCTGGGTGTTGATCACGATCTGAACCTTGCCTTCGGTTGCGTCCTGCATCTGAGCCACCGAACCGGTGCGCACCGCATATTTCACCGGACGGCGGATGGTCAGCGTATCGCCGATCTTGGTCTCGCCGAACTCGGACTCATAGGCGCGGTAGACCATTTTCGCAGCGACGAGGTTATTGTCGAGCTGCATCAAGCCTTCCTTGGCGATGATGCTCGGAGTTAAGAGGGTTGAGGCCATGGGGCTTTGCTCCTGTTGGTGGATTGGGTAGTCAAGCACCCCTGGACCAGCCAAGGGCATCATGGCCGGGTTTGGCCCGGCCCTTTACGGCCAGAAAATGAATGACTAGAAGTGCTTTGGATGACCGCCTCCGGTGCGGCCGTGATCCGCAATCAAAATCCGCGCGCGCGCCGGTATTCCTCGAAGTCCATATCTTCCAGCTGTGTGCCGGCGCTGCCGCCGTGGCCCGAAAGGGTGCCGACGGGCTGAGGCGCGCGGCTGACGGAGACGGCATTCGAGCCGATGCGGGCTTCAAGGCGTGCAATCGACGTCGCCTGCGACACTGGCGGCAGGCTCGCGATCTGCGCCGCTTCGGCCGGGTTTTTGCCGAGGTAATAGGCAATCTCCGGACCCCGGCTTGATTCGCGGATGGCGTCAGCCATAATGGCTGTCACGGTCACGTTTGGATTGTGCGCGACCGTATCGAAATCTGGCACCTTCTGCCGGAACTCAGACGTGGCCTCGGACCAGGCATCCGCCGCTGCCTTGATCGCCAGCTCTTGCGCCTGAGCCGCCTGGCGAGCCAGCATATCGGCACCGACCTCGCGAACGGCATGCCCGGCGACGGCTCGAGTGTAGTCTTCGGGTGTCCGATAGTCCTGCGGCCGGCCGGGGCTCTGCAGCTTCTCGCGCAGCGCTGCCGCCTCCGCTGCACTGTGTGCCGCGACTGCATCCGCCGTATGCTTCTGGCGGATGAGCTCACGCACGCGGGTTTCGCGTTCGCTATCCAGCGGTGGCGTCGCGGGCGCGCCGGCGCCACCTTCAATATCGGTGGGCTCTGTCTGGTTTGTGAAAGATGCCAAAGCGGCATCGTCCACGGAGAGGTTATCGTCCTGTCCGGTCATGATCTTATCCTGAGTCAATTAAGCTAAACGGCGCACCGCGAGCGCGTTAGAGTTAGAACACTGCGCGAATGCCTAGAAACTTTCCCGAGGGAAATAGGGTGTTACCAGCAGACTCATGCCGAATAGGACGGAAGATGCACGAGACCGGCTTGGATGGCGCTTTCGATATCCGCGCCAAAGCGTACCTCGATCATGGCAACATAAACGGCCTTTAGCATTGTATTGACCGCTTCCTCTGAGGCCAGACAGGTAATGTCAGGGTCGAATTCGCTGATAACCGCGTAGCCAGCATGAAGCATTTCCGGCGTTATTTTAAAGCAACTGTTCTTGGGCGGAGAACATTTTACGCTCATGGCGGCCTCGCATATCTTAAAGCTTGTACGGAGAGGGATCGGCAAAGCGGGTGCGCTTCACCTCATTGTCGAATACCTTGCCCTGGAGGTCCGCTTCGGCCTTGGCGGCGTTTGCCTGGCGCTCCCGGAGTGCGGCTTCCTGCAGCGCCGTTTGCATCGGATCTTGTGGCGTGCCGTAAACGGTGGCCGCGACAGTTGACAGCGTGTGCGCGGCGGCATCTTGCGCCTCGGCATGCGCCCGCATCGCGTCGGCCGCCGACTTGGCGGCAAGGCCCTGGACGCGGTTCAGATGCGCCTGCGCAAGCGCCGCCTGGTAAGCCTGCTGTTGGGCCTGGGCGATCTCGACACCGAGAGGCGGCGCCTCGCCGGAAATTTGCGGCGGGAGCATGCGCTTGAGCCGGTCCGCGATCTCATCAGCGCCGGGCCAATCCATGTTCCGCGCAACAAGATCGCCGGCAACCCCTGCGGCTTGCGGCACTGCTTGAATAAATTGCAGCATGGCGTCGGCAGCCTCCGCCCTGCGCGTGGCGTACGATGGGCCGATCTTCACCCGCACATCGTAGGTGCCCTGGCTTAGATCGTTGAGCAGCATCGGTTTGCCGTTCACGCCCATCACTGGCACGTTGATGCGCACTGGCAGATGGGATTCGTCCTCGCGCATGATGCGCACCGTGCGCTCGGCGTCGTAAATCTTTGGGATGAGATCGATCAGCACTGTGCCGAGATGGATTAGCGTTGCCATCAAATTGTCCTGATAATGCAACGCGGAGATATCGCCCTGGCCCGCGCGGGCGCGGATCGCCACGCCTGAAATTTCGTTCGACTGCGCGCCGAGCGACGCGTCGTAAATGCCGGTCGTCGCCTTAATCTCGTCGGCTGCCATCCCGCTCTCGTTCACGAGCGCCGCCGGGACATCGGGGGGCGGTTCGCGCATAGGGCGTCCGCCAGGCACGTCCGGGTCTGGCTCGTACAGCAGGTAGGGCCGCGAGACCGTGTTTAGCGTATCCCACTGGCCTTTGAACTTGGCGATCATCGACGGCGTGGCCACAAAGGGTGCGCGCGGGGCGAGTGCGATCGACTCGGCGGCGGCCGAGCGCCAGAAATTATAAAGCTGCTGCGAATCGCGGCTGAAGCGGATCAGCCCGCTGCGGATTACCTTCGTTTCGAGCGAGGTCTCCGAGCCGATCACGGGGAAGATCGGGATGTGGCGCCCAGCCCATTGGTTCGGGCCGTCCAGCACCTCCTCGCCGCTCAAGAGATAGTGCTCGACCTTGTGCGATCTCACCCTCCGCTCGGCGATTATATCCAAGCCTTGCAATTCTTTCGGCTCCACTTCCGTAATATCGAGGGTCACGCCGTTGGCGAGCCGCACAATGGTGCGCTCATGGGGGCGCTTCACCCAATATTCGCAAACGCGCACGCCGTCGCGATTGGCCCAAAACAGGCCGCTCTCGGCGTTAAGGTCGGAGGGCGCCATGAAGTCGGACATGGCAGCGCCTGGGAAGCGCTTTTGGAACTCCTTGCGGCCGATCATTTCGG